>NZ_JBFAKG010000055.1:0-67910 GCF_040655595.1 Saccharopolyspora sp. NPDC050389 | reverse complement strand
GCGAAGGGAAGGGCCACAAACAAGCCCTGCTCGCGCTCGCCCGCCGACGCCTCAACGTCCTGTGGGCGATGATCCGCGACGGCCAGCGCTATCAAAGTTCACCTCCCGCCACTGCTGCGGCTTGACATCACGATTGGGAAGTCCTTTCTCTCGTGAGTGCGAAAGCCGGTTCTTACCGGCTTTCGCACTCACGACCGGAGGGCTCAGAGGTAGCGGGCGATGCCGCCGCCGACGTCGATGGCGGAACCGGTGATGTAGGAGGCGTGCGGGGACAGCAGCGACGCGATCGGGAAGGCGACCTCGTCGGCGGTGCCCAGCCGCCCCAGCGGGATGCCGCGGTCGGCGGCCAGTTCCGCGCTCCACGCGGCGAAGTCCGATGTGGAGCCGGACTGCTCGTAGCGGCGGCGCCACTGCCCGGTGTCGATCAGGCCGAGGCACACCGAGTTGACCCGGATCCCGTCGGCGGCTAGCTCACCGGCGAGCGTCTTGGTGAGGTTGAGCAGCGCGGCCCGCGCCGCGGAGGTGGCCGCCAGCCGCGGTTCGGGCTGCCGCGCCAGGATCGCGTTGATGTTGACCACCGATGCGGCATCGGAAGCGCGCAGCCACGGCTGCGCGGCGCGGATCACGTGCAGGACGCTGAAGATCTTCAGCTCCAGCTCGTCGCGCCACTGCCGGTCCGCGGTTTCGGACACCCGTGCCATCAGGGAACGCCCGGCGTTGTTGACCACGCCATCGATCCCGCCGAAGACGTCGGCCGCCTGCGCGACGAACGCCTGCACGGCCGCCTCGTCCAGGACGTCGCAGGCACCGATGTGCACCGGCAGGCCGTCGAGCGCGGCCTTCAGCCGGTCGGCGTCGCGTGCGCAAGCCGCGACGTTGGCTCCCTCGGCGAGCAGCATCCTGGTGGTGGCCAGGCCGACGCCGGAACTCGCGCCGGTCACCACCACGGTGCGGCCGGTCAACCCAAGATCCATCGTTTCCTCCTCATCGGCAGACGAAGCCACCGTCTACGAGCAGCGTCTGGCCGGTGATGTACGCGGCCGCGTCGGACAGCAGGAACCGCACCGCGCCCACGAGATCTTCGGGTTGCTGCGGCCGGGCGAGCGCGCGGTTGATCCGGTACAGCTCGTGCCGTTCGGCCGGAACGGCCTGGGTGGCCTCGCATTCGGTGATGCCCGGGGCGACGGCGTTCACGGTGATCCCGTCGGGCCCGGCGTCGCGGGCCATCGCGCGCGTCATGGCCACGATCGCGCCCTTGGACGCCACGTAGTGCATCAGCCGGGGCGGGCCGTAGAACGCGACGTCCGAGGCGATGTTGAGGATGCGGCCGTCGCCCTTGGCGCGCAGCTGCGGGTAGAGCGCTTTCGATACCAACCAGGTGCCGCGCAGGTTGACCGACATGATCCGGTCGAACTCGTCGGGTTCGATGTCGTAGAAGCACTTCCCGCCGACGCCGTCGGCCAGCGCCGCGTTGTTGACCACCCCGTAGGCGCCGCCGAGCTCGGCCACCCGGTCGGCGAGCCGCTGCACCGAGTCGGGGTCGGACACGTCGGTGTCCACGCGGTGCACCGGAACGCCGTGCTCGGCGAGTTCGGCCGCCGCCCCGGCGGCGAAGCCGGGGTTCCGCTCGGCGATCACGAGATGCGCCCCGGCGGCGGCGAGGTCGTGGGCGATCGCGAGCCCCAAACCGCGGCCGGCTCCGGTGACCACGACCAGTCGTCCGGTGAGCGTCACAGCACGCCTCCCCTGGCGTCGAGTTCGGCGAGGAACGCCCGCACCGCCGCGTTGAACTCGGCGGGGCGCTCCTGATTGGCGGCATGTCCTGCGCCGGGGATCTCGACCAGCCGGGCATCTGGGATCTGCTCGGCCAGCACCCGGCTTTCGGCCACGCCGGTCACGGCGTCCTCGCCGCCGACGAGCACCAGCGTCGGCGTGGTGATCACCGCCAGCTGCGCGGAGTGGTCGGTCGCCGCCATCACCCGGGCGGCGTTGCGGTAGCCGCGCGGCCGGACGCGCGACATCAGCGCCACGACCCGCTCCAGCACCGCCGGGTCCGCACCGGGCGCCACCAGGCGCGGTCCCCGGGCGGCCGCGAACGCGTCCGCGCCACGGGTGGTGAGCTCCCGGACCCGCGCCGCCATCGCCTTCCGGCCTTCGGCCGTCCTGGCCGAGCCGCGCGAGGAGTCCGCGAGGATCAGCGACCGCAGCACCTCCGGTGCCTTGATCGCCACCCGCGTCGCGATCACCCCGCCCCAGGAAACCCCGAGCAGGTGCGCCGGTTCGGCGTCCAGCCCGCGCAGCGCCGACACGACCGCGTCGGCATACGCGTCCAGGTCCGGCTCGCCGGGCAGGTCGGCCGAGCCGCCGTAGCCGGGCGCGTCCCAGGCGATGACCCGGTGGTCGCCGGCCAGCCCGGACAGCTGCGCGTCGAACGCGTCGGCGGCGCCGCCGATGCCGTGCAGCAGCACCAGCGGCGTGCCGCTGCCCGCCACCACGAAGTCCACATCGGACACCTTCGTCCGGATCATGCGAACGCTCCGGTCGGTGCGGCCAGCCGCCCCACGGCGGCCAGCACCGCGTGCGGAACCACGCCGCTGGTGGCCGGATTCGCCGGGGACGGGTGGTTGCGGATCTCGAAGCGGTAGCCGCCCGCGCTGCCTTCGGCGGTGATCACGTGGCTGGTCAGCGGGGCGTTCGGGTCGGCGACGACGGCGGCCTCCACCAGGTCCCAGTCCCCCACCGCCAGCGCGACCGACGCCGCGACGTTGGCCGAGGCCGGGAAGGCGGCGGTGACCGCGCGGGCCGGTGCGCGCATCAGCTCGACCGGCTCGACGGCGGTGCGCAGCCGCTGCGCGGCGGGCTCGTCCATCCACTTCTGGATCAGCGTGGGCGCCTTCTTCGTGGTCACGATGCGCACCGCCGACAGCCCGCCCATCCGGGCGGTCGCCGCGAGCACGTCCAGGCCGCCGATCGCGCCGCTGCACAGGTGCAGACGCCCGGGCCCGGTGTCGCGCAGCTTCGCCAGCAGCGCGTCATCGGCAAGGGCGCCGATGGACACCGCCAGCAGATCCGTGCCTGCGGCCACGATGGACGGCCCGAGCTCGGCGAGCGCGCGTTGGCCCGCGCACTCGACGATCAGGTCCGCCTGCGCGATGGCGGCTTCGACGCCCAGCACCGGCAGTCCCGGCGGGTCGGTGTGCTCGGCGTGCACGACGCCGACCAGCTCGGCGCCCGGCACCTCGCCGTCCTGCACCGCGTGCGCCACGACGCCGCCGATCGCGCCGCAGCCGAGGATCGCCACCTTCATGCCCGCACCAGCTCCCGGTAGCCGGCGTCGGGCTTGCCCGCCATGTGCGCACGCGCGTCCTTGGACGGCGGGCCCGCGGTGCCCCACTGGTCGGAGAGCTCGGCGGTGCGCCGCCACACCCGGCACAGCCAGGCGTCCTCCTCGACCTGCGCGACGTCGGAGGTGTACTCGCAGACCAGCCCGGCCGGATCGGCGAAGTAGGAGAAGGTGTTGGATCCCGGGCCGTGCCGCCCCGGGCCCCACAGCGGGGTGATCCCGTTGTGCTTCAACCGCCCGATGCCGCGCATGAAGTGGTCCATCGACGGCATCTCGTAGGCCACGTGGTTGACCGAGGTCCACTGCGCCTGGTTGAACGCGATCACGTGGTGGTCGGAATTGCACCGCAGGAACGCCATCTGGTGCTCCGACCAGTCCGAGATCCGCATCCCCAGCACGCGCGTGTAGAACTCGCAGGCGGCATCGATGTCGACGGTGTTGAGCACGACGTGCGCCACCTTGCGCGGCACCGCGGGCAGGCCGGCGGGGTCTTGCGCCACGACGGCTTCCACGTTGCAGGACAGCTCGATCAGCCGGCCTTCGGGATCGACGAACCGCAGCCCGTAGCCGCCGCCGATCTGGTCCAGCGGGCCGGGTTCGGCGAGCATCGGGACGCCGAGATCGGCCAGCCGCCGACCGGCCTCGTCGATCTCGGCGGGCGTCCCGACCGCGAAGGCGATCTTGCCCAGCCCGTTCTGCTCGGCCTGCCGCAGCTCGACGATGTGGTGTTCCGAGCCGGTTCCGCGCAGCCACGCGGCTTCCCGGTCGGTCTCCACCGGGGTCAGGCCCCAGACCTCGTGGTAGAACTCGGCGGCCTCGGCGAACCGCTCGGTGCGCAGGCTGACCGACCGCAGCGACCGGAGCCGCACCACCGGTTCGGCATCGGGGAATTGCATGGTGTGCACTCCAATCAGGCACTGTCTTCGAAGGTGCTCTCGGGGTCTTTCGAAGCGGCGAAACCGCTTGGCCCTCCCGCGCAACCGGCACCGCCGCGGGTTCTCAGGAGCCTTTTCTCGAAGACAGCCCAGTTGCCGGAGTCGAGAAGGCTTCTGAGGTTCCGCCACCGGCATGCGGAACACGTTCGGAGACGAGCAATCAGCGAGCGGCCGCGCGGGCGGGTTTGCGTTCGGCGCGTGCGGCGGCTTGGCGCTTGGCTTCCGCGCGCAGCATTCGGCGCAGCCGGACCAGGGCGATGTCGTGCTGGTAGAGGTTCTCCCGCGCCCAGGCGTCGTCGGGCATCGCCTCGGCCATGACGCGGTCCTGCTCCAGCACCTGCCAGTGCCGCGCCTCGATCCGGTTCTTGTACAGGAACCGCCAGCTGTCCCGCTGCCAGCCGCTGACCTTGCGGCAGCGCCAGAAGAACCCGGCGTGCTGGCGCTCGTTGATCGCCGTCACGCAGGCGACGATGGTGAACGGCCCGCCCGGCCCGGCGGTGTCCGGGTACGGGATGTCCAACGTGACCGATTGCAGCCCGCCGGTGTCGAGCCACTCCGACCAGTCGAAGTTGACGCCGCGCTGGTCGGTCTTCTCGAACACGAAACCGGTGTCGGTGTCCCGGATCTGGAACGCCGCCTCCCGTTTCCCGGTGTACATGGTGTGGCTGTTGCGGTGCAGGAACGCGCCGTGCATCGGGTCGAGCAGGTTGTCCAGCGAAAGCAGGTAGGAGGCGTCCCACTCGACGTAGCAGAGGAAGCTGTCCCATTCGCCGCCGGCGATCGGCGCGGGCACCTGCAGCGGAGTCGGCTCGGCAGCCTCATCCGCGCCGAACCAGGCGAAGATCGCCCCGGCGTGCTCCTGCGCGGGGAAGGTGCGCAACGCCTTGCGGCCTTCCAACGCACAACCCGGGCTGCCCGGCACCGACGCCACGACGCCGTCGCCGTCGAGCTGAACACCGTGGTAGTTGCAGGCGATCCGGTCGCCCATGTGCACGCCCAGCGACAGCCGCGCGGCGCGGTGCGGACACCGGTCCTCCTGCACGTGCACAACACCGGAACTGTCGCGCCACAGCAGCAATTCCTCACCCGCGCGCTCCAGCCGGGTCAGTTCGCCTGCCCGGACCTGGCTCGACGGGCACAGCGGGTACCAGCGGTCCCGCAGCCCGAGCAGCAGGAGATCGTCCTCGTTCCGCAGCTTGGTCATCGTCAGATCTCCTTCGCGCCGAGGCGGGCCAGCTCGGCGGTGAACGCCTGCTCGGTCCAGTCGGAGCCGTCGGCCGGGCGGACTCCGGTCTCGTTGAGCGCGGCCACGACGCCGGGCAGCTCGTGCACGCCCCGGCCGTAGATCGCCTCCAGCTCGTCGGCGAAGGCGTCCGCATAACTCGTGGTGGGCCCGAGCCGGGTCTGCACCGGCTCCAAGGTCAGCGACATGTCAGTTCTCCTCCAGTGTTTTCCGGCGGGACACCGGCACCCTGGTCTCTAGCGCAGTGCGGCTCGGCCGAGGTCGGTCAGGGCAGCGGCGACGCGCCGACCGCGCGCGCCGGGCGGGGCCGCGCGCAGCAAGCCGGTCTGCACCAGCTCCCGGGCGCTGCCCTGGTCGCAGCACGGCAGCCCGTCGACGTACAGATCGGGTTCGCAGCTGCAGGTGATCTCGGCGCGGCCACCGGCAACGGCCCGCAGCATGGCCAGTTGCCGGTGGTTGAGCACTGCGATGGCGGTCATGGTCCTACTCGTTCACAAGTCCAGTAGCAGCTCGGCCGAACGGCAGCGGGACACGCAGATCATCATCGTTTCCCCGGCATCCCGTTCCGCCTCGCTGAGCACGAAGTCGCGGTGCTCCGGCTCGCCGCCGAGCACCTTGGTCTCGCAGGTGCCGCACACGCCTTCCCGGCAGGAGTTCGGCACCGGCACTCCGGCGTCGGCCAGCGCGTCGAGCACCGAGACGTCCGGGCCGACGAACACCCGCGTGCCGGACGCCTCGCAGGCGACCTCGAAGCCTTCGTCCGAAGTGGACGCCGGAGCCTCCGGGGCCCGGAACCGCTCGACGCGCAGCACCGACGGATCGGGCAACGCCGATTCCACCGCGTTGATCAGCGGTTCGGGGCCGCAGCAGTACACCAGCGCGCCAGGCGGCAAGTCGGCGAGCTCGGCACCGAGATCCGGCGGTCCGCCGTGCTCGTCGTCGGCGTGGATGCGGACCCGGTCACCACCGATCTCCTGCAGCTGCGGCAGGAAAGCCATGCTCTCGCGCGACCGTCCGCAGTAGAGCATCCGCCAGTCGGCGCCGCGGTCGGCGAGTTCGCCTGCCATGGCCCGCATCGGCGTCACGCCGATGCCGCCCGCGATGAGGAGGTGGCGCTCGGCGGGTTCCAGCGGGAAGTTGTTGCGCGGCCCGTCGACCGTCAGCAGGGTGCCCGCGGTCAACCGCTCGTGCACCCAACTGCTGCCGCCGCGCGAATCCGGCTCGCGCAGCACCGCGACCGTCCAGCTGCGCCGGTCGGCCGGGTCGCCGCACAACGAGTACTCCCGCGTCATCCCGTTGGCCAACCGCAGCGCCAGGTGCGCCCCCGGCTCCCACGCCGGGAGATCTGCCCCGGCCGGATCGCGGAATTCCACCTGCACCACACCGGATGCCAGCCACGTCGTGCTGTGCACCCGAACCCCGTGCGCCATGCTCCTCACCCCGAGCCTTCCTCTGTTCTTCGATGCGGCACCGGCCGCTTGCGACGTGGGCTCGAACCCCCGAAGCGGTCCTGGTTCAGTCGCGGGTGACGCCGTGCATCGGCGAGGTCGCCGGATAGGTCGGCAGCTGCGGCTTCTGGGCGCCGATGACCACGCAGAACAGCGCGTCGGTGTCGCCGATCGCCTTCAGGCTGCGCGGCACCCCGGCGGGCACCCGGATCAGGTCGCGGTAGCCGAGCACGCGGGTCGCGGTCTTGGTGCCGTCCTCGACGTCGTGGACGCTGACCTCCAGTTGCCCCTCCAGCACGAAGAACACCTCTTCCACGTCGTGGTGGGTGTGCTCCGGTCCGATCGCGCCCAGCGGCAGGCGCATGTTGGAGAAGGTGAAGTGCTCCGACGGCAGCGCGCGGCTGTCGCCGTCGTGGTTGCCGGTGGCGCCGGAACCGATGTAGCGGATCTGCGCGCGGCGGAACTCGTCGCCGGCCTTGGCCTGGAACGCGAGGGTGTCCCAGTCCTCGTGCCGGGTCTCCCGCGAGGCGATGCAGGAGTCGATCAGGTCTTCCAGGCCGGTGTGGGTCTTGGCGTCTGCGGCGGGCATCGGAGAACCTCCAGAATCTCTTAGCAGTAAGCGAGCGAGTGGTGAGCAGTATGAGCACGGCGCTGTGACGGCCGCAACCCCCGGCGAGAAATTTCTTTCCAGGTCATCTTGTTTTCGCAGCTAGATGCCGGTTTTCCGAACCTGTCGGCACCGAGTCTTGTTGCCGCATTCATCTTAGTTCTAAGCTAATAAACCAACATTGCTCAGACCTGGAGGTGCAGCATGATGAGTCCCGGGGTGCCGGACGAGATCCACGTCGCGGGCCGCTGGCGGCCCGGCCGCGGCAACCCGCTGGAGTGCGTCGACCCGGCCACCGGCGAGATCATCGCGAAGCTCACGGCCGCCGCGCCGGAGGACGTCGATGAAGCCGCCCGCGCCGGGGCCGCCGCCGCGGCAGCGTCGGACTGGCGTGACCTGCTCCCGCACGAACGCGCCCGGCTGCTCACCCGGGTCGGCGACCTCATCGAGCAGCACGCCGGCGAACTCGCCCTCCTGCAGACCCGCAACACCGGCAAGGCGCTCGCCGAGACGCGCGCGCTGGTGGGCAGCGCGGCAGGCACTTTCCGGTTCTACGCCGCAGCTTTGGAGACCACCGAGACCTCGCTGACGCCGCAGCGCGGCCCCTACCTGACGATGAGCGTGCCGGAACCGATCGGCGTGGTCGGCGCGATCACGCCGTGGAACTCCCCCATCGCAAGCGATGCGCAGAAGATCGCGCCGGCGCTGGCCGCGGGCAACGCCGTGCTGCTCAAGCCCGCCGAAGCCACCCCGCTAGTGTCGCTGGCGCTCGCCCGGCTGGTGGCCGAGGCCGGAGTCCCCCCGGCGCTGCTCTCGGTGCTGCCCGGCAAGGGCTCGGTGGTCGGCGACGCGATCGTCCGGCACCCGGCGGTGGGCAAGGTGTCCTTCACCGGCGGTACCGACACCGGCCGCGCCATCGGCCGCCTCGCCGCCGACAAGTTCATGCCGCTGACCAGCGAACTCGGCGGCAAGTCCCCGACGATCGTGTTCGACGACGCCGACCTGGACCAGGCCGTGGCCGGGATCCTGTTCGGGATCTTCTCCTCCAGCGGGCAGAGCTGCATCGCAGGCTCCCGGATCTTCGTGCCGGAGCGGATCTACCCCGAGTTCGTCGAGCGCCTGGTAGCCGGGGCGCGGCGGCTGCGGGTCGGGCCCGGCACCGACCCGGCCAGCCAGGTCGGGCCGCTGGCCACCTTCGCGCACCGCGAGCGGGTGGCCGCACTGGTCGACCGCGCTCGTGAGGAAGGCGCCAACGTGCTCTGCGGCGGCCGGATCCCCGACGATCCGGAGTTGGCGCGCGGCGCGTACTACCTGCCGACGCTGCTGGACGGGCTGACCAACGACGCGCGTACGTGCCAGGAGGAGATCTTCGGCCCGGTCGGCGTCGTGCTGCCCTTCCGCGACGAGGACGAGCTGATCGCCCAGGCGAACGACACGATCTTCGGCCTGGCCTGCGGGATCTGGACCCGGGACTACCGGCGGGCCTGGCGGGTGGCCCGCCGCATCGACGCGGGCACCGTGTGGATCAACACCTACAAGCAGTTCAGCATCGCCACCCCGTTCAGCGGGATGAAGGCCAGCGGCGTGGGCACCGACAAGGGCCGCGACGCGATCCTGCAGTACACCCGGCAGAAGAGCCTCTACTGGGGCCTCGACGAAGCCCCGCTCCCCTGGGCCACCTGACCGCCCGGTGCCGGCACTGCTCCCCCACCGGGGAGATCACTCGCCGGCGCGCCTGGCGACCGCGTGGTCGAGGGAGCCTTCGAGCCGGCTGAGCAGGTCCGCGAGGCGCTCCTGCTCCGTGGCGGACAGGCCGCTGAGCATCTCGCGTTCGTTGGCGAAGTGGGCCTCGGTGACCTTGTCGGTGAAGGCGAGGCCTTCCTCGGTCAGCTGCACGTGAACGGTGCGCCGGTCGCCGGCGTCCCGCTCCCGTCGCACCAGGCCGGCGGCTTCGAGCTTGTCGACGCGCTGGGTGATGCCGCCCGTGGTCACCAACGCGGCGTCGGCGAGCTCGCCCGCGGTGCGCCGGTACGGGCTGCCCGCCCGGCGCAGCGACGCGAGGATGCTGAACCCGGCCATGGTCAGGTCGAACGAGTGGAAGATCCGGTTCAGCTGGTCCTGGTAGCGGTGGTAGGCGCGGTGCAGGCGGCCGAACACGGCCATGCCGGAAGCGTCGACGTCCGGGACCTCGCGCCGCCACTCCTCCAGCATGAAGTCGACCGCGTCCGGCCGGGACCGGTTGCGTCGGACCACCTTCGCTCACCACCCGAAACTCGACGAACAAGAAGAACTAAGAATAGCAGAGCTAAGGAATTTTCCGTCGAACGTCGACCAGGACCGCAGCACGCACCGAGGGCGGAGCCGTGTCGCATGATCGCCTGGAACTCCGGCCGACCGCGACGCGCCATCCGAGCTCACTAGCCCCAGAGCGACCCGGGACAACCGTCTGTCCACTGCGGACCACCGAGCGCAAAAGAACCATCGGGACGGCAGGATTGGACCTGCGACGCCTGCATCACAGCCTCAACCACGCCGACCAGGACTCCTGGACCGCCGGCTACGCCACCGTTCGCGCGCTGCGGGAAGCCGAACGCACGCTGCGCCGCGGCTTCACGACCGTCCGCGTCCCCGGAGGCCTGGTGCCCGGACCGCGCGTCATCTTCAGCGGCAAGGCTCTCTCGCAGCAGGCTGCCGGAGGCAGGGCCGGAGGTGGTTGTACCAGCCTCGCCAATGTCGCCGCCGCCGTTCGGGGCACTTCGTCGCTCGTGTCCCCGGGGCGTTAGGGCCGTTGGACTCTCGCCGAGCCGGGCGTGACGTGGCCACAGTGACGGCATCGGACGTGCGGACGAGGAGTCGTGCATGCGAACGTTTCCCGCGGCCTTCGGATTGACCTCCGGCCAGCTGGAGCAGGCGATCCGGCTGGCCGGGATGGCTCCATCGCTGCACAACAGCCAGCCCTGGCGCTTCCGGATCCTGCCTCACTTGATCGAGCTGCACGCCGACCCGGGGCGACGGCTGCCGGCCGCCGACCCCGAGGACCGGGAGCTGCGGTTGGCCTGCGGGGCGGCGCTGTTCAACCTGCGCCTGGCCCTCGAACACGCGGACATCCGCCCGGTGGTGAGCCTGCTGCCGCACCTGGGAGCCTCGACCGCACTGGCCGAGGTGCGAAGCGGCGGCCGGGCGCACCCGCGTCCGGAAGACACCCAGCTCTACGAGGCGATCACCGAGCGGCACAGCCACCGCAACCCGTTCCGGGACACACCGGTGTCCATAGAGAACAGGCACCTGCTGGTGAACGCCGCCCACGAAGAGCACGCCTTGCTCCGCGAGGTCCAGGCGGGCGAACGAGGTGCCCTCGAAGGACTGGTGCATCGTGCGAACCGCGCCCAGATGGCCAACGCCCGCTTCCGCGAGGAGCTGGCCGCCTGGGTCGGGCGAGCCGATGACACCACCGAGGGCGTGCCGGCGTCACTGGCCGGTCCCAAGCCCGAGCCCCAGGACCAGTGGGTGCACCGCGACTTCACCGCCGGACCGACGTCGCGATCACCGGGCACCGAGTTCGAATCGCATCCGCTGCTGGTGGTGCTGTGCTCGCAGCACGACAGCCGGGAAGCCGATCTGCGGGCCGGGCAGGCCCTGCAGCGGTTGTGGCTGACCGCGACCGCGCGCGGGCTGGTCGCATCGATGCTCTCGCAGGTCATCGAGGTGCCGGAAACATGCGAGGAGCTCCGGCGGCTGCTGGGCGGGAGCGTCACCCCGCAGGCGTTGCTCCGCATCGGCCACGGCGCACCGTCGGCTGCCACGCCCCGCCGCGATGCCGGAGACATGCTTGTCAACGGCGCCATCGAAGCGTCCGAACCCTGATCACGTATTGGTTCCGCCACCGGCCCGACGAAGTCTCATCGGGCCGGTAGCCGAGTTGATCAGATGGCCGCAACCGGTTCCTCGATCGTGCGCAGTTCCTCGTCGAGCTGCACCCACCGGGTGATGCCGATCGACATGAGGAACGGCACGTCGTGGCTGGCCACGATCAGCGCTCCTTCGTACGACTTCAGGGCCGTGACCAACTGACGTGCACTCGCCATGTCGAGGTTGTTCGTCGGTTCGTCCAGCATGAGCAGCTGCGGCGCCGGTTCGGCGAGCATGAGCGCGGCGAGGGCCGCGCGGAAGCGCTCACCTCCGGACAGCGTCGCCGCCTGCTGATCGGCGCGTGCCCCGGTGAACAGGAAGCGGGCCAGGCGGGCCCGGATCTGGTTGTTGGTCGAACCCGGCGCGAACCGCGCCACGTTCTCGGCGACGCTCAGCTCCTCCGCCAGGACATCGAGCCGCTGGGGCAAGAAGCGCAGCGGTACGTGCGCGATGGCATCTCCCTCCAGTGGTTCCAGTTCCCCGGCGATCGTGCGCAGCAGCGTCGTCTTGCCCGAGCCGTTGCGGCCCACGAGCGCGACGCGTTCGGGTCCGCGCAGGTCGAACTCGCCCCGCACCCCCGCCCCGTGGCGCGGGCGCAGGTCGCGCAGGGTCAGGACGGTTCGCCCGGGCGGCACCGCCGTGTGCGGCAGATCGACCCGGATCTCGTCGTCGTCGCGCACCGCGTCCACCGCTTCGTCGAGCCGCTCCTTCGCCTCGGCGAGCTTCTCCTCGTGCATGATCCGGTGCTTGCCGGCCGAGACCTGGGCCTGCCGCTTGCGCTCGCTCATCACGACCTTCGGCTCGCGCTTGGTGTCCCACATCTTCTGGCCGTACCGCTTGCGCCGGGCCAGCTTGACGTGCGCGTCGGCGAGTTCGCGCTTCTGCCTCCTCAGGTCGGTCTCGGCGACCCGGACCATCCGCTGCGCCGCCTCCTGCTCGACGGCGAGCGCCTCCTCGTACGCGGAGAGGTTTCCGCCGTACCAGCTGATCTCGCCGTCCCGGAGATCGGCGATCTGATCCACCCGCTCCAGCAGCTCGCGGTCGTGGCTGACCACGACCATCACGCCGGACCACGTCTCGACCGCCTCGTACAGCCGTCGCCTGGCGTGCAGGTCGAGGTTGTTGGTCGGCTCGTCGAGCAGCAGGACCTCCGGCCTCGTCAGCAGCAGCGCGGCCAGCCGGAGCAGCACCGACTCGCCGCCGGAGACCTCGCCGATGGTGCGGTCGAGCTCGATGTGGCCCAGCCCGAGTCCGGCGAGCGTGGCCACGGCGCGCTCCTCGACGTCCCAGTCATCGCCGATCGTGGCGAAGTGCTCCTCCCGCACGTCACCGGCGTCGATGGCGTTGAGCGCGGCGCGGATCTCGGCTATGCCCAGGGCCTCGTCGACGCGCATTCCGGTGTCGAGCGCGACGTTCTGGGGCAGGTAGCCGACATCGCCGGATACGCGAACCGCGCCGCCGGTCGCCGCGAGCTCGCCGGCCACCAGCTTCAGCAGAGTCGATTTTCCCGACCCGTTGAGCCCGATGAGCCCGGTGCGGCCGGGTCCGAACGCCGCCTGCAGGCCGTCGAAGACCCGGCTGCCGTCCGGCCAGACGTAGCTGAGCCCGGTGCAGGCGATGGCGGCGATGCCGGGCAGGCGCAAAGAAGTAGACATGAGGGCCTCACGGTTGCTCGAAGTGAACGGTGTGGATGCAACGCGTTCGAGACGCCGTGAGCGACAACGGACGAAGCAGGAAACCGCCAGTGCCCCGCCCATTTCGGGGCGGAGGCGGAGGAACGGCTCACATCGCAGAGGTCGCGACCGGGTCGGCGCTTCGGAACGAGCGTGACGCACGGCGTCTCAGGACCTCAGATGAGCAACGTTCCCTCTCCAATCGACGGCAGCAGAAGCTCGATTACTTTAAAGCGGCGCAGGAGGAACGTCAAGGAATAAACGAGACTTCTTTCATCAGCACGAGCACGCGCAGGGTTGACCGACCACGTCGGCAACCCTGCGCCGTCCTGTTTCCTTGGCGACAGCACTCCTTCCGGAGGGGCCGCCTACGGCCCACCGTCCGAAAAGGACACGATCTCACGAGGCTCGCGTCAGGCTCAGGTGTTCTCGGCTGGTTTGGCAGTGGCTCGGTCGCGGTCGAGCTGGTCTCCGAAGTGCTCGAGCAGGCGGCGGAGTTCGCCGGTGAGGTGCTGGTAGTCGGCTGTTTCGTAGTCCGGGAGCAGCCGTGCCTCGTTGGCCAGGTGGAGCCGGAAGACGCGGTCGACGACATCGATTCCGTGTGCGGTCAGGCGAACGCGCACCGAGCGGCGGTCGCCGGGGTCTCGGACGCGTTCGACGAGGTCTTTGGCTTCCATGCGGTCGATGCGGTTGGTGACCGTGCTCGAGGTGATCATCGCCGCCTCGAGCAGTGCGCCGGGGGTCAGTTCGTAGGGCGGGCCGGAGCGGCGCAAGGTGGTGAGAACGTCGAACTCCCACACCTCGAGACCTTGCTCGGCGTAGAAGTCCTTCAAGGCGCGGTCGAGGATCCGGGACAGTCGTTGCACTCGTCCCACGATCGCCACCGGCCACAGGTCTTCTGCCAGCTCCGGCGCCTCCTGACGCCAGAGGTCCATGATCATGTCGACGGTGTCGGCCACGTCCACTCCTTAATATCTCGACGTCGAGAAACTTGACATCGAGATTGCCTTCCTGATTTTATCTCGACATCGAGATTACCTGACGGAGGGAGGCAGTGACATGGTCGCCGTCGCAACCCTGGCACCCGAGGCACCCAGCCGCGAATCAACGCCGCTGCGCGACGCACTGCTCACCGCGATCGCGCCCGCGAGCTTCGGAACCGTCTACGTCGCAACCACTCTGCTGCTGCCGCCGGATCGGCCGTTGCTGGCCGCGGCCGCGCGTGCACTGCCCGCAGGTCTGCTCATCCTGGCGTTCACCCGGACGCTGCCGCGGGGGACGTGGTGGTGGAAGACGATGGCGCTCGGGATGCTCAACGTCGGCGCGTTCTTCCCACTGCTGTTCGTGGCCGTCTACCGGCTGCCCGGCGGGCTCGCCGCCACCTTCGGAGCGCTGCAGCCGCTCATCGTCGCGGCGCTGGCGGTCCCACTGCTGAAGACCCGCACTCCGCGCGCAGTGCTGCTCGCGTGCGTCGCGGTCGCGGCCGGTGTTGCGCTGATGACCACTACAGCCGCGACCATGCCGGACCCGGTCGGCATTGCCGCCATGCTCTCGGCAACCTCGCTGATGGGCTTGGCGATCGTGCTCGGCAAGAAGTGGGGTTCACCGGTTCCGGCGCTGACCATGACCGGATGGCAACTCACCATCGGCGGGCTGGCGCTCACGCCGTTGACGCTCGCGGTCGAAGGGCTGCCGACGACGTTCACCGCCGCGAACCTGATCGGCTTCGCCTACGTCGGGCTCATCGGAACCGCACTCGCCTACACGCTCTGGTTCCGCGGAGTGCAACGCCTCGCGCCGACCTCGACATCGCTGCTGTCGACCGCAAACCCGCTCGTCGCCACCCTGGCCGGATTCGCCTTCCTCGGCCAGACCCTCACCCCGTGGCAAATCACCGGATTCACCATCGCCCTCGTCGCCCTCGTCGTGGGCCAATCGATGAACAGGAGCACGAAATGACCGCACCGGCAAAGGAATACCGCGTTCTCGCCCTCTCCGGGAGCCTGCGCGCCGACTCCTACAACACCGCGCTGCTGCACGCGGCCGAGAAACTCAACCCCGGCCCGACGTCCATTCAGATCTACCCCGGTCTCGGCGACCTGCCGCTGTACAACCAGGACCTGGAACAAGGCGCGCTGCCGGCCGCAGTGCACGACCTGCACCAGCACGTCCTGCAGGCCGACGGACTGCTGATCGCGACGCCGGAGCACAACGCGTCGGCACCTGCCGCACTGAAGAACGCGATCGACTGGATGAGCCGCATGCCCGGCGGGGCGGGAATGGCAGGCAAGCCGGTCGCCGTGGTCGGCGCCTCGCCCGGTGCGCTGGGAACCGTGCGAGCCCAGCTGGCCCTGCGCCAGATTCTCGGGAGCATCGGCGCCGATGTGCTCGCCAAGCCGGAGGTGCTTGTCTTCCGCGCCCACGAGCAGTTCGACGCAAACGGGATCCTGGCCGATGAATTCACCCAGAACCTCCTGGTCGACCTCCTGGCAGAACTGGCCGGACGAATCGAACGCGGCGGCTTGACCTGAATTTAAGTCGAGGTTTTAGCGTCTCGTTCGACCCCGGTCGGGACACTGCCTCGCTCGCGCGCCACGACCCCGGTCCAAGCTACGAGGAAGGAAATCCATGTCATCGAACGCCCCCGAGGCCCCCGTCCGGAAGGCCGGGCCCCGGGAGTGGTTGGGGCTCGCCGTGCTGGCCCTGCCCACCCTGCTGATCTCCCTCGACCAGAGCGTGCTGTACCTGGCCCTGCCCCACCTCGCCGAAGGGCTGCAGCCCACCGGCACGCAGACGCTGTGGATCATGGACATCTACGGCTTCCTGATCGCCGGCTTCCTCATCACCATGGGCACCCTCGGCGACCGGATCGGCCGCCGCAAGCTGCTGATGATCGGCGCCGTGGCCGTCGGCATCACCTCGGTGGCCGCCGCCTTCGCCACCAGCGCGGAGGCCCTGATCGCCAGCCGCGCCCTGCTCGGCATCGCCGCCGCGACGCTGATGCCGTCCACCCTCGCCCTCATCAGCAACATGTTCCACGACCCGCACCAGCGCGGTCGCGCCATCGCGGTGTGGGCCAGCTGCTTCATGGGGGGCACGGCGCTCGGCCCGGTCATCGGCGGCGCACTGCTGGAGTTCTTCTGGTGGGGTTCGGTGTTCCTGCTCGGGGTGCCCGTCATGGTGGTGCTGCTGATCGCCGCCCCGCTCGTGCTGCCGGAGTACAAGGCCCCCAACGCCGGTCGGATCGACCTGTTGAGCGTCCTGCTGTCGCTGGTGTCGATCCTGTCGATCATCTACGGGCTTAAGGAGCTCGCGCGCTACGGCTTCACGCCGGTGCCGGTCGCCGCGATCGTCGTCGGCCTGGCCGTCGGCGCGGTGTTCGTGTCGCGGCAGGGCAAGCTGGCCCACCCGCTGCTCGACCTGAAGCTCTTCAGGGTCGGCTCCTTCACCGCTGCGCTGCTGATCTTGATGGTCTCGATGCTCGGCACCGGCGGCGGCTACCTCTTCATCACCGGGTTCCTCCAGATGGTCGAGGGACTCTCGCCGATGGCGGCGGGTCTGTGGATGCTGCCCGCGGCCATCGCCTCGATCATCGCCGCGCAGGTGGCACCGGTCTTCGCCAAGCACTTTCGGCTCGGCACCGTGATCGGCGTGGCCCTGCTCATCGGCATGACCGGCTACCTGATGCTCGTCTTCGTCGACCCGGTCGGCGGGATGCCGCTGTTGATGGCCGGATTCGTGATCATCTTCATCGGCGTCGGCACCTTCGGATCGCTCGGCACCAACCTGGTCGTCGGGTCCGTCCCGCCCGAGCGGGGCGGCTCCGCGGCGGGCCTCTCCTCCATCAGCGGCGACCTGGGCAACGCGCTCGGCATCGCCACCCTCGGCAGCCTCGGCACCGCCGTCTACCGCGCCTCGATCGTGCCCCCCGCCGGAATCCCGGCCGATGCCGCCGGGGCCGGCATGGCGAGCATGGAAGGCGCCGTCACCGCCGCCCGGGAACTACCCGCCAAGGCCGCCGAGGACTTGATGACCGCCGCCGAGGCGGCGTACACCAGCGGACTCAACACGATCGGCCTCGTCTGCGCCGTCCTCACCGCGATCAGCGCGATCATCGCGCTCACCATGCTGCGCAACCGCCGCGGAGCCACCCCGTCCGGCAACGCTGCACCGCAGCAGGAAGGCACCACCAAGACGGCCGAGCGCTCTCCTTCGACGGCCTGACGGCCCGCGACAGCGACGGTGGAGAACGCCGGCTTCGTGGTCGATGCGAAGCCGGCGTTCTCCTCATGCCCGGCTACCTCAGCAGCGCCCGCACAGCTCGGCACCGCCGCCCCTCGGCGTCGCGAGACTTGAGAACGGCCCGCCCGTTGCTCCTCCGCCCAGGCGTGTCTCATCGACAGAAGGTGGTCGACGGATCACCCGAGTACCAGGTGGCGTCGACATCGATCCGGCTCAGCGCCCAGGTATCGCGCGCACCATCTGCACAGATCAGAACCCCACCGGTGGTTTCACCGGTAGGGTTCCGCTGTTGGTGTCCAGGCCGGGGGCAGGACGGCGCATATCGGGGCGGCCGCGGCGGGCCGACGCCGTCATGCCCTGTTGCTGGCCGGCTGCCGGAAGTCGGCGGCGGTGATTCCGGTGTCCGCGAGGTGCGGCCAGCGCGGTTCGTCGCCCTTCGGTTCGTCACCCAGGATCGTCACGCGGTGCCCGACACGGCGTTCGGTGTAGTCGTTGACGGCATAGTGCTGGGTGGCCCTGTTGTCCCACACGGCGATCGCGCCCGGCCGCCAGCCGAACCGGCAGATGTTCTCCGGGCGCTCCGCCACGGTGAAGAGATGTTCGAGCAGCACATCGCTTTCCGCCCGGCGCAGCTGGGGGATGTGCATGGTGAACATCCGGTTCACGTACAGCGATCGCCTGCCGGTCACCGGATGCACGCGCACCACCGGGTGCTCGGCCTCGAAGGAGGTGCCGTTCGGGTGCGTGAAGGCATGCACGGCCGTCAGCCCGTCCAGGAAATCCCTGAGCGGCGCGGAGAGGGCCTCGTAGGCCAGGTACTGGTTGCTCCACATCGTGTCGCCGCCGCGCGGCGGGCACTGCACGATCTGCAGGATGGACGCGACCGGCGGATTCGCCTGGAAGGTCAGGTCGGTGTGCCAGACGTCGGCCTTCGCGCCCTGATCGGAGTCGAGCACCACGATCTCCTGGTGTCCGTCCATTTTGGGCAGGAACGGATGAACCTCCAGTTCTCCCAGGAAGCGGCCGAAATTCTTGTGCGCCTCGGCGGAGAGCGGATCTGCCTCCGGGAAGAACAGCACGAGATTCTCCATGAGCAGATCGTGCAGCTGCGCGAAAGATTCCTCGGTCAGCTTCTCCAGATCCAGTCCGCGCACCTCGGCGCCCAGTGCGCCGGAAACGGGACGTACGTCGATGTCGTTGCTCGCCATTGGACGATCACCTCATTTTCCTTTTGTACTCGCATATTCCTGGCATGCTTGCGCGAGCCCGCACCGGGTCCTCCGATGCGGCTCTCCTTGTGATCGCGGTCGTTGACGCGACGACCGGCGGCCGGTAAGGATGGAATGACGGAGGCGGTCGGGTCTTCAATTCGAAAGGAAACAGGTGTCCATGGATTCCGCGGAATCTCAAGATGCTGTCACCGAGACAAGTCTCGAACTGGCCAGACTCATCGATCTGGCAACACCTTTCGCCATTCGCGTCGCGGTGACGCTGCGGTTGCCGGAGCTGGTGTCCGGGGGCACGACCGAACTCGGTCCGCTCGCGACCGCCACGGGGGCACACCGGGAATCCCTGGCGCGGCTGCTGCGCCACCTCGTCCACATCGGACTGTTCGCTGAGAGCGAGCCAGGCGCCTACGGGCTGACGGCATTGTCCCGGCAGCTGCTCTCCGAGGACGGCAAGTGGTTGCGGGACTGGCTCGACCTGGAGGGGCCGGGCACCCGGATGGACCTGGCGTTCAGCGGCATGCTGCACTCCATCCGCACCGGCACGTCGGCCTATGGCACGGTGCACGGCACCCCGTTCTGGGACGACTACCAGCGAAACGACGACCTTCGGCGCTTCTTCGGCGGCGTCATGGCCGCCTACGCCTGGCAGACCGGACCGGTGCTGGCCACGGAGTTCGACTGGACGCGAGTGCGGACCGCCATCGACGTCGGCGGCGGGCACGGCGCCCTGCTCGCCGAGATCGTCCGGGCCAATCCGCACCTCGGCGGTGAGGTGCTCGATCTGCCGGCGGTCGCCCCGGAGGCCGGGCAGTTCTTGACCGAGGCGGGCGTGGCAGGGCAGATCTCGTTCGTGCCAGGCAGTTTCTTCGACCCGCTGCCGCCCGGCCGGGACGTCTACCTGGTCTCCCGTGTGCTCACGGACTGGAACGACGAGGACGCGGTGCGGATTCTGCGGCGCTGCGCCGAAGCCGCTGGCGACAGCAGCCGGGTACTGGTCGTGGAAGTTCTTGCCGGCGACGACCACGCCAAGCAGAACACCTCCTTCGACCTGCAGTCCCTGGTCCTGCTGGGCGGCCAGGAACGCAGCGTCGCGGACTTCGAGGCGCTGGTCGGCAAGGCGGGGCTGAGCCTGACCGAGACCCGCACCTGGCCCGGTGGCCTCGTCGTCGTGGAGTGCAGGCCGCAGTGACGCCCCCGGCATGGCGCCGGTCCTCATGCCCATCCGGGCCGGCGCCGTGCCAGCGGATCCGGCAGCAACCCGAGCTGGCAGAGCCGGTCGAACGGCGAAAGCCGGTGCAGGCCGAGACCCGCCAGGTTGTGCATGACGGTGAAGCTGAGCCGCTGGTTGGCTCCGGTGTTCCGCAGTGCCCGCCGGCCGATCGTGCGGCCCACCCACGACAGGTCGGTCAGCATGCGCGCGGCGTTGTGGCTGATCTTGCCGATCTGGAGCAGTTCGGGCAGACGTCGACGCTGGTACTCGTGCAAGGCGATGTCCACATCGGACTCTTCGAGGGACTGGGACCGGTCGGCGATGCAGGTGCTCAGGGCGTGGGCGTCGTAGATGGCGCTGTTCATGCCTTGCGCCGCCATCGGATGCACCGAATGCGCCGCTTCGCCGACCAGAGCCATGCCGGGCGCGGACAGGCCGCGGGCGACGAACCGGGCCACCGGAAACGTTTGCCGGTTGTGCAGACTGCCCCGCAACTGGTCCTCGAACGTCGCCAGATCGGGCAGTTCCGCGATCAGCGCGTCACCCCAGCACCGCATCGCGTCGTGCTCCATGCCCCGGAGCTCGTTCGGTTCTACCTGGACGTAGAGCCGGATCCGGTCCCCGGGCAGCGGATAGCGCATTCGCAGACCACGGTCGGTGACATAGGCGGTCACCTCCGCCTCCGCGCCGGGCACGTCGGGGATGTCGAGGGCGACCAGCCGGTGCGGGTAGTCCTTCCGGTTCGCGTCGATACCCGCCGCACGCCGAAGCCGCGATGAAACGCCGTCGGCCGCGATCACCAGCGGTGCGCGGATTTCGTGCGTACCCCCGCCTTCCCGCACGGTCAATCCGGTGATTCGTCCGGTGTCGTCGCGAACCGCCTCACGGACCGTCACACCGCGGCGAAGCCCGACGGTCTCCGGCAGGCTTTCGGCGAGCGCGCCCAGGATCGACTCGTGGTCGGCCGACAGCAGCCAGTTGGTCGCGTCCGGCAACTGCGTGTAGTCCAGCGACATCCGGGCGTCACCCCTGCCCTCGCAGGCGACCAGCGCGGAAAGCCTCACCGAGCCTTGATGTTCCAGGCGTTCGGTGACCCCCCACGCATCCAGGATCTTCAACGCCCCGGGCTGCAGCACCTCGCCCTTCGGTATCCGGGGCACCCTTGGTTGCTTCTCGACGACCACGACCCGCAGCCCCAGCGCACCGAGTGCATGTGCGGCGGCCAGGCCGCCCACACCCGCCCCGCAGACCACGACGTCTGCACGCTCGGTGCCGCCTTTCTCGAAAGCGGGAGAGTTCATGTCGGCTGGGTCTCCCTGTCGTCGGCGGCGATTTCGTGTTTCGACCGCATCACGGCCTGGGTCCACAGGCTGAAAACCAGCACCAGGACGAGCAGCGAGCCGACCGTGACCGCGGGGACGGTGCGAGCGAGGACCGCGCCGGCGAGAACGAGGCGTTCGGCGACCAGGAGCTCATGTGCCCGCAACGCACGGGCCTGGCTCAGCGTCGGCGCCAGCCACAGCAGCGGTAGCACCGCGACCAGGCCGACGCAGGCCGCTACGGCGAGCAGCACCGGGTAGCCGGGCCGGTGCGGCAGCAAGAGGCCGAACGCGGCGGTGACGATCGCCGAGACGTACAGAACCGTGGTCAGCCGGGTGGCGTAGCGCATCCCGTATCGCACGGGCACCGACCGGTAACCGGCGGCGCGATCGCCGTCCACGTCGCGGAGCGTGCCGACCAGGTTGGACGCCGTGTCGTGCAGCAGGAAGACCACGGAGAACGCGACTGCCGGCCAACCGGGCAGCGGATCCACGACCATGGCGCCGATCAGGAAGGCCAGCGCGGTGATCAGGCCGCGCACCAGGTTCCCGGAGAGACCACGGGCCTTGCAGAACCTGCTGTAGGCCACGATTCCGCCCAGTGCCACGACCACCAGCAGCAGCGTCCGCCAGTTCGCCCAGGTCAGCAGCGTCGCCGCGCCGACCGCGAACCCGATGCCGCAGGTGAGCGCGGTCCCGGCCGGCAGCCTTCCGGACGGGATGGGGCGCTGCGGTTTCGCGACCCGATCCAGCTCCCGGTCGAAGTAGTCACCGAGGTAGTGCCCGGACAGCCAGCCGAATGCGGGCCCGCATCCGGCGATGACGAACTCGGCGAGCCCGGCCGCGCCGCCGACACCGGCCCCCGCGACGCCCACGAGCACCGGATAGCAAAGCGTGTACGGCCGGCAGGTCTGCACGTGCGCCCACAGGCTTCGGCGCGCTCGCGCCCATCGGTCGCGCATGGCTACCGGTTCCGGTCGATGGACAGATCGGCGATGGCCAGCATCTGCTCGACCGCCGCTGTCCCCGGCAGGTCCGCGATGCTCTCGCGGGCCCAGGCGATCTCTTCGGCGGCGCGCGCCCGGCTGAGGTCCAGCGCTCCGGTGGTGATCAGGAGCTCCCGCATGAGCCGGTGCGAATCCGCGACCGGCATCCGGCCCGACAACGCCTCGGCGAACCGGCGCCGGTCGCCGTCCCCGGCGGCCTGGTAGCCGACGAGCACCGGGAACGTGGGGCGCAGATTGGCCACGTCGCTGGTGGCCGGCTTGCCCGTCGTCGGGGAATCGGCCAGATAGGGCAGCAGATCGTCGAAGATCTGGAAACCCACGCCGAGATGCTCGGCGTACCGGGTGACGGCGTCGACGTGTTCGGCGGTGGCGCCGCCGAGAATCGCCCCCGCCCGGCAGGCGCCCCGGAACAGTGCGCCGGTCTTGAGCGCCACCATTTCCTGGTAGTCGCCGACAGGGCAGTTCAGATCGCCGGCCATTCCGGCTTCCCGCACCTGCCCACGGCACACATCGGATCCCGCGGTGGACAGGACCCGGGCCGCCTCGAGCACGGCGGCCGGCTGCACGGCCGTGCATTCGAGGAGTGCGCTGGTCATGTTCAGGATCAGAAAATCGCCCGTGACCAGCGCGTCGGGCATGCCGTAATGGGCGTGCACGGTGGGCCGGCCCCGGCGCAGGTCGTCATCGTCGATGATGTCGTCGTGCACCAGTGTGGCCACGTGCAGGTATTCCACGGCCAGGGCGGCCGGAAGCAGCTGTGCGCTGTCGCCGCCGGTGGCATCCGCCGAGGTGAGCAGCAGCATCGGTCGCAGCATTTTGCCGGGCGCCAGCAGTGCGTAGCCGGCCATCTGGTCGGTCCGCTCGGCGACCGCCGACCACCTTTTCCGCATCTCGCGGTTGAGCAGCCCGATCAGTTCCGGCGAGCCGAATCCGGTGGGCACCGCGTAGGTTTCGGTGTTGGTCATGTCAGGCGCGATCGACGGAAACCGACTGCCGCGCCTGGGAGTCGCCGCCCGGCGGTTCGTCGCCGTGCAGGAAACGCCGGGTAAGTTCGAGCAATGCGTCGTTGGCCTCGGGAGTGCCGACCGTCACCCGGACCCCGGCGCCGCCGGCGAGCGTGCGCACCTCGATGCCACCGGCCGCGCAGAAGCGCACGAACGACTCGTTCGCCTCGCCGAGCGTCAGCCAGTGGAAGTTGCCATGGCTGTGAGGCACCTCCAGGCCGAGCGCGAGCAACCGCGCGTGCACCCGGTCGCGTTCGGCGGCGACTTCGGCGCACTGCCTTCGCATCACCTCCTCGGCGCGCAGCGCGACGATCGCGGCATCCTGTGCCACGGTGCTGACCCGGAAGAAGTACGAGCCGGGCCGGAGTCCGGTGACCACTGCCTCGTCGGCGATCAGGTAACCGACCCGGAGCCCGAGCAGCCCGTGGGACTTGGAGAAGGTGCGCACCACGCAAACGCGCGGATCTTCGGCTGCGAGCCGGATGCCGTTGGCGATCGCGGATCGATCGGCGAAATCGGCGTACGCCTCGTCGATCAGCACGAGGACGCCGGCGGGCAGGCGGTCCAGGAACGTCCGCATCTCGGCCTCGCCGAACACGGTTCCGGTCGGGTTGTTCGGATTGCACAGCAGCACGACCTTGGTCCGCTCGGTGACGGCGTCGGCCATCGCCACCAGGTCGTGAGCGTCCTCCCGGAGCGCCACCGGCACCGCCGTGGCACCCGCATTGCGCACCAGCAGCGGATACATCTCGAACGACGGCCACGCGTGCACGACCTCGCCACCGCCCGCGAAGGCGGTGAGAAACTGCTGCAGGAGCGCCCCCGAGCCGGGACCGACGAACACCTGCGCGGAATCCAGCCCGAAATGTCCGGCGATCGCCCGCGTCAACCCGGTGGACATCGCGTCGAGCGTCAGGTTGACCCGACCGGATCCGTCCGCAATGGCCTCACGCACTCCGGGCAGTGGTGCCGCGAAATTCTCGTTCAGGGACAATTGGTGCCGGATGGTAGTCACAGGCTGATCTCCGTTCATGACGTGCACACGTTCTCACCGCGCAAGCGGAATCCGGTCGCGGCCGATAGGGCCGCGAAAGGCGAACAGGCTTGACCGAAACGAGGAAGACCGGGATTCGGGCCGGGTGGATCAGAGGATTCCGGGTCGGCCGGCCGCGAAACGGGTGCGCGATTAGCCCGTGGGCTCCCGCCTGAACCGCTGCGCGGGCTCGTGGCGCGTGCCGTCGAGCGACACCGCGTCCGGAGGTGAATCGTTCGGTAGGCGTGCGTCGCGGGCAAGGGACCTGTGGCCTGCGATCTCCAAGTTCACTCCTTCGGCAAGGGAAACCTTCACCAGGAAGCCCCGCTCGTCCCGGACACCTTTTCCTGTCAGGGCGATGCGGGGAACAGGCGGCCGGCTCCCTGTTCCGGCGCGGACCAGGGTGCATCCGTCTCATCGTCGAGGACTTGTGATATTGATCTTGATTACGTCAGACCAGACACCGTCGTGTCAACGGGTCCGCGCCAAGAAGGGCGCGAATGGGCAAATGATGTTGCCCGAAAGTCCCTAAAAGTCCATCAACTTGAAGATGCCCTGCCTACGGCGCATCGCGGGTGGGCGGCAGACCGGCGTTGCACCGGCATGTACGAAATCGACGGTATACTACTGAAAAGCGGGTTCCGCGTGCTCCAGTCCCCGGACTCTCCAGCATCCGGACTCCCCGGTCTCGATCTGGCTCATTGCAGACACATCGCGCGAAAACCTGGTCGATCCAGGAGTGATCGAGTACGGTGAAGCACGCGCGAAATCGGTTAGCGGACAACGTATTTCGCCCGAAATCCGCGACCGGTATCCGCGACCACGACGCCGACGACCTGCCCGATCAACAGGTCGTCACCTGGTCGGCGGTTGTGGCGGGTACGCGCACAGGTGCGGGTACCCGCCGGTTCGAAGAAATCCTCTCCGGGCCGCATGTGCCCCGCCACGAGTTGCCGAATACCACGACTGGGCTGGAGGAATCCGCATGACGACGGTGCAGGCCGACCCCGATCCGTTCACGGACGCGCTCGACAAGGCGATCCGTGAGGGCGCGGAGGCGCTGTTCCTCGCTCAGCGTGCCGACGGCGTGTTCGACTACAGCGAGGACAATCTGACCTCGACGCTGGGGACGGTCGGTGCGCTGTCCGCGCTGCATTACGCCGATCCGGACGGCAGTGCGGACTTGATCGCGGCGGGCGCCGGGTGGCTCAGGCGAACGCAGAACGCCGATGGCGGTTGGGCGATGGTTCCCGGCCTGTCCAGCGAGGCCGGGCCGACGGCCGTCGGCTCGGCCGTGCTCCACCTGGTCGACCCGGTGGGCAGCTCCGAGTCGGTGGCGGCCGGGCAGCGCTGGATGACGGATTTCGGCGGCTTGGACGCGATCCCGCACCCCGAGGTCGTCTCGTGGTGCCGGCAGTACTACGGCTTCGTCGGCTGGCTGGCTCCCGAGGAAATGCGCCGCTTCCCGCTGGAGGTGGCGCTATTGCCGGGCCTGTACCGCAGACTGTTCGACCTGCGTGTGCCGATGGCGTTCGCGCTCGGCCTCGCCCAGGCCCGGCACAAGCCCCTCACCCGCTTCCAGCGGGTGCTGGCCCGTCTTGGGGAGCCGAACGCGCTGAAGGCGATCCGGCAGGTCTACGAGCATGAGGGCTCGACCGGGGCCTGGTGCGAGAACGCCTGGGTCACCGGTCTGGTCTGCACCGGTCTGGCCCGCGCGGACCTGGCGCCGGACATGGTCGAAGCCGCGGTCAAGTGGTTTCGCCGGACGATGGACCCCGACGGCTGGTGGCAGACCGGGCCGCTCGACGCGGCGTGGACGATGTACGCCGCGCGCGGTCTTGCCGAGGCCGGCTACGCCGACGACCCGAGGCTGGCCGCGTCGGCCGAGCTGTTCGTGCGCCTCCAGCAGCATCGCCCGTTCCTCGCGTTCGGGTGCCCACCGGGCTACTGGGGCTGGGCGGGCACCGAGGGCTGGCCATCGACCTTGGAGACCAGCGAGATCCTTTCCGTGCTGTGCCGGCTGCCCGGCGGGGGGCAGGCCAGGGCGATCGAGCGCGGTGTCGACTGGCTGACCCGGTTGCAGGACACCCGCGGCTCCTGGGGACTCTGCGTGCGCAACACCAAGGTCGCCAACAGCGGGCCGTGCCCGATGACCACCGTGCAGGCCGTTGACGCGCTGCTCGACGCGGGTGTCCCGGCGGATGACCGCCGGGTTCGCCGCGCGCTGCGCTGGCTCGCCAAGGCCCAGTTGCCGGACGGTGCCTTCGAGTCGGTGTGGTACCGGCACCACACGATGGCTACCGCCGCCGTGCTCGAAACCTTCTCCAAAGCCGGCTTGGCGGACGACGGAACGGCCCGCCGCGCGAGGGCATGGCTGGAACGTGCCCGGCTGTCCGACGGCTCGTGGGGCGACGGGGATGGTGCGTCCGCCACTGTCGAAGAGACCGGCTGGGCGATCTCGGGCCTGCTGGCCTCGGGCGCCGATCCGGCTTACGTGCGTCCTGGGGTGGACTGGTTGCTGGAGAGACGGACACCCGGCGGTGGGTGGCCGGCGGAGAGCGTCCACGAGTACGTGCGCTACGTGAGCCGGTACAGCAACCCCGCGTTCACGCAGGGCATGGCCCTTCGCGCGCTCGGCCGCTACCGGGATGCGGTGCGCTGATCCCGCGCGTCTGCTTCCGCAGGTGTTCCGGCATCGCCGAACCGCCGTACCCCACACTCCAAGGAACGGAGAACCCCATGACAGGTGCGACGCAAGAGGATTCCTTCACCGAGCACTACTGGCGAGACCCGCACGCGGCGCTCGCCGGGACGCGCGAGACCTGTCCCGTCCGCGAGGTCGACTTCGAGGGTGGACGGACCTGGCTGGTCACCCGCTACGACGACGTGCGGGCGGGGCTCGCCGACGAGCGGCTGGCGAAGGACTGGCGGTCCAGTCTGCCCGCCGAGGAACGCGCGTCCGCACCGCCTGGGCTGCCTGCCCCGATGTCGCACATGCTGACCTCGCTCGACCCGCCTGAACACACCCGGCTGCGAAGCCTGGTAACCCAGGCGTTCACCGCTCGCCGGATCGCCAGGCTGCGCCCGCGCGTCGAGTCCGTCGCCGGGGAACTGCTGGCGGATCTGCCCGAGGACGAACCGGTCGATCTCGTGGCGCGGTACGCGATCGTGCTGCCGATGGTGGTGATCAGTGAACTGCTCGGCGTCCCCGAGATCGACCGGGACGAGTTCGCACGCCTGTCCACCGTTCTCATCGACGAATGCCCCGAGCCCGAGCTGGAGCGTGCCTCCGCCCAGATGGCCACTTACCTGGAGGGGCTTGTCGCGGCCAAGCGCGCCGCGCCCGACGATGCACTGCTCTCCGCGCTGATCTCGGCGTCCGACGAGGGTGACCGGCTCTCCGACCTGGAGATCGTGGCGATGGCCATGCTGCTGCTGATGGCGGGCCACGAGACCACCGCGGTGTTCATCACCAACAGCGTCCGCGTCCTGGTGGCCGACGACTCCGCGCGCGAGCGACTCGCCAGGCCCGAGTCGGTGCCGTCGCTGATCGAGGAGTTGCTGCGCTGGCTCTCGCCGGCCCTCAACGCCTCATTGCGGTTCGCCACCGAAGACCTGGAGATCGGCGGGGTCACGATCCCCAGGGGCGCATCGGTCACCCTGTCCACGGGTGCGGCCAACCGTGACCCGGCGCGGTTCGGGGATCCGGACGTGCTGGACCCGGACCGCAACACCGCCGGCCACCTCGCCTTCGGCTACGGCATCCACCGATGCCTGGGTGCCGCCCTGGTCCGGCTGGAGGGCGAGGTCGGGCTGGCCGCCCTGTTCAATCGCTTCCCGCGACTGCGCATCGTGGCCGACCCGGCCGAGCTGACCTACCGCCGCAGCGTCCACGTGCACGCCCCGCGTACGTTGCCGGTAGTGCTCGGTGCCCGCGCCGGGGGCTGAGGCGCGCAACGTGGTGGCACGAAGCAGTGGGGCACCCCGTTTTTCCGGAATGCCCCCACTCGCACTTCTGTGGGCCCGCTTCATGCTGTGGATCGGCGGAGCGGCTCAGTTCGGTGCGGTGATCGGGACGCGGAGTAGTGCGAATCGTCCGGCAGACGACTTCCCGCAGGCGACACCAGGTGGTGATGATCGCGACGGCGGAGAAGTTCAGCACGAGGCTGTTCGGAGTCTGGTCACTCACTGAATCTGCTCGTCTCCGATGCCGGTCATCCGCGGGTTGCCGCGCGGCTGATGAGCCGGCAACGACATCGTCGAGACCATCGACTGGATCCGCGCCACACCGGACAAAACACGAACACGACCCGGCGGACACGCCCTAATGCTCTTGCGGCATCGAGAAAGTGCTCCGGCCCGCCACAGGTGAAGGAAAACCCTGAAAACGCGACTCCTGTCCAGGATGGACGGGCGCTACCGGCATGATCGCGATACTTCGGCGGTTGACGGCTTCGTGGAACCCTCCGGACTCCGAGTCCCCGACCGCGCAGATGATGGGAGCTCATCCGCCCATGACCAGTGCCTCCAGCACGCCGCCCGTCGCAGCCCCGCAGGTGCGGTCGGGCACAGTCGTCCCGGTGCTGGCGTTCAGCGGCATCGTCGTCTCGCTCACGCTGGCCCTGATGATCCCGCTGGTGCCCCAGCTACCCGGGATGCTGAGCGCGAGCGCGGCGGATGCCGCGTGGACGATCACCGCCGCGCTGTTTGCCGCGGCCGTCGCCACGCCCACCGTCGGCCGGCTCGGCGACATGTACGGAAAGCGGCGGATGCTGCTGTTCAGCCTCGGGATGCTGGTGCTGGGCTCGGTCGTCTGCGCACTGTCGAGCGGGCTCGCCCCGATGGTGGCCGGGCGGGTGTTGCAGGGTTTGTCCGCCGGTGTCATCCCGCTGGGCGTCAGCATCATGCGCGACGAGCTGCCGCCGGAACGGCTCAGTGGCGCGACCGCGGTGATGACCGCCTCCCTCGGCGTCGGCGCGGCGCTGGGGCTGCCCGCGGCGGCGTTCATCGCCGAGAACGCCGACTGGCGCACCCTGTTCTGGGTGGCCGCGGCCCTCGGCGCCGTCGGAGCAGTGCTCGTGATCTCGTTCGTGCCGGAGTCGCGGGTCCGCACCGGCGGGCGGTTCGACCTGCCGGGCGCGGTGGGCCTGTCGGTCGCGTTGCTGTGCCTGCTGCTGGTGATCTCCAAGGGCGCGGACTGGGGCTGGACCGGCGGTTTGACTCCCGGACTGCTCGTCACCGGGCTGGCGGTGCTGGCGGTGTGGGGCTGGTGGGAGCTGCGTGCGCCGCAGCCGCTGGTCGACCTGCGCACCACCGTGCGCCGCCAGGTGCTGCTCACCAACCTCGCTTCCGTGGTGTTCGGGTTCGCGATGTTCGCGATGTCCCTGGTCGTCCCGCAACTGCTGCAACTGCCCGTAGCCACCGGATACGGGCTCGGGCAGTCGATCCTCGCTGCGGGCCTGGTGATGGCGCCGAACGGGCTGATCATGATGGCGATGGCGCCGGTGTCGGCGCGGATCTCGCGGACCAGGGGACCGAAGGTCACGCTGATGGCCGGCGCGCTCGTGGTCGCCATTGGGTACGGCTTGAGCCAGGTGATGATGTCGAGCATCTGGCAGCTCGTGATCGTCTCCAGCATCGTCGGCGTCGGCGTCGGACTCGGCTACGCCGCGATGCCCGCGCTCATCATGGCCGCCGTGCCGGTGTCCGAGACCGCGGCGGCCAACAGCCTCAACACGCTGATGCGCTCCATCGGCACCTCGCTGTCCAGTTCGGTCGCGGGGGTCGTGCTCGCGCACATGACGATCAACCTGGGCGGCGCGGCGGTCCCCTCGCTCAACGGGTTCCGCGTCGTGCTGACCATCGGCGCGGTCGCCGCGCTCTTCGCCCTGTTGATCGCCACCTTCCTGCCGGGCTCCGCGCGTTCCGCGGACCGGTAGCCCGGTCGTCGACCGAAGCGACCGGGTGCCCGCACGACTCCGGCTATTGATCTCCACCGTCGCGCCCGACTTGTGCACACCGGCCGGAAATCCCTGCTGTGCCTGGCCGATCGCCGATCCGAGATCACCAGCGCATTCACCCGCCTGGTAGCCCTTTACCGCACCACGAGGCGGAGGCGCTGAGCGCATCCACCAGCCGATGATCTATGTCCGATGTGGACTGCGAGGACGTCTGTCCGAAGTGGTGCGTAGCCGAGGACCGGCACGCCGGAGGGGTTTCCGGCGGGACGGCACCCGTCAACCGGCGAGTTCGGGGTAGTCGGTGCAGCCGCGGTGGTCCCCGCCGTAGAAGGTCTCCTGGTCTGGGGTGTTGAACGGGCCGCCGGCCGCGAGGCGGCGGGGCAGGTCGGGGTTGGCCAGGAACAACTAGCCGAAGGCGACCACGTCCGCGGTTCCGTCCCGGACGAGGTCGACGGCGTCCGGGCCGGTCACCCGCGGGCGGGTGACCGGGTTCAGGACGAACGAGCCGGGCCAGTCCTTGCGCAAGCACCTCGTCAGGTCGGGGTTGGGGCTTTCGACCTGGGTCTACCTCGGAATGATCGCGGCGGAGCCGGTTTTCCGGGAGATGCGGCGGAATTCCGCCTACCTGGTGCCGCCTGGCTGCATCGGGCGGTGCACGTCGTCGTAGGCGGCGTCGGCCGCGTCCATGAGGCCGGCCCCCTCGGCTTGGAGGCCGTCGATGGCGGCGTACCAGGTGTCGAGGGTGGCCTTGCACTCGCGGACCACCTCCTCCGCCACCGGGCTCAACGCCGCGGGGCGGTGGACGACCCCGAAGGGCACCGACACCAGCGGATCGGTTTCGACCACGACGGCACCGAGCCGCCGCGCCTGAACGGCCATCCGCAGCGGCAGGAAGGCGTGCACACCGCCGCCCAGGACGAGCGTGAGCTGCGCGTGGCGATTGGGCATGCTCGCGATCAGCCGCGGCTCCACCCCGACATCGCGCAGAGCCGTCGCGACCCGGTCGTTCTCGCGCTGCGCGAGCGAGCAGATCGTCAGCGGCAAGTCGCCGAGGGCGTCGAGCGGCAGCCGCCCGGTCGGCGGCGCCGGCGAACCCGGCGGCATCACCAGCAGCAACCGCTGCACTCCGAGCTGGACGAAGTCCAGGCTCTCGGTGGGAATCGGCTGAGTGGTGAACCCGAGTTCGTACCGGCCGGCGACGACCTCACCGCACAGCGCCCGGACGCCGGCGGCCTCGGCGATGTCCAACCGCACGTCCGGATGCCGGGCCCGGAACGACGTGATCCAGGAGGCGACCGCGTCGCTGGACATCTCCGGCATCGTGCCGATGGAAACCGAGCCGGCCTTGAGATCCCGGGCCCGGCTCATCGCGTCCCGGGCGGCCACGACGTCGTCGAGGATCGCCCGCGCCTTCGGAACCAGCAGCGTCCCCGCGGGGGTCAGCACGAGGCTGCGCCGCGCCACGCGCTGGAACAGTTCCACGCCGAGCTCGCGTTCGAGCGCCTGGATCGCTTGGGAGAGCGCCGGCTGGGAGACGTAGAGGCGCTGCGCGGCCCGGTTCAGCCCCTCGTGCTCGACCACGGCCAGGAAGTACTCGATCTGGCGCAGCTCCATCGTCCCTCCTCCGATCGTCCGGGGCCGGCGCGCTCCAGCGGACGAGCCCTAACGTACGCGGTAGCTGTCCGGCAGCACCCCTTCAGCCGCGACCGACCGGATCATCGCGCGGCCCAGGTTCCGCTCGTGGATCGCGGAGGCGCCCTCGTAGATGCGCAAGGTGCGGACGTCGCGCCACATCCGGGGCACGGGGTGCGGCCCGACGATGCCCTCGCCGCCGAGCAGCTGCACGCACCGGTCGGCGACCCTGCCGACCATCTCCGAGCAGTACAGCTTCGCCGCCGAAATCCGCTGCCGGGGCACGGTCCCGGCGTCGAACGCGCGAGCGGCGTCCAGGGCGAGGGCTCGCCCGGCCTCCATCTCCGAGTAGCACCGGCCCAGCTCGGCCTGCACGACGCCGAGATCGGCGAGCGGGGCGCCGAACTGGTGCCGCTCGGTGACGTGGCAGGTGGTCTCCTCCAGCATCCGGGTCGCCTGGCCGACGCAGGTCGCGGCGACGTGGAGCCGGGCGTGGTTGATCCCGCGCATCGCGGCCTTGAGCCCGGTGCCGGGCACCCCGCCGAGCAGCCGGTCCTCGGCGACGACCGCCGAATCCAGCTCGATCTCGGCGACGGGGCCCTCGGCGTGGCCGTTCATGAGGTCCGGGATCCGGGTCGACACGCCGGGCACGGTCTTGTCGACGATGAACGCGGACACCTCGGGGCCATCGGTGCCGTCCGTGCGCGCGAAGACGAGCAGCGTGTCCGCCCAGTGGGCGTTGGTGATGTAGCGCTTCGTCCCGTCCAGAACCCAGCCGTCGCCGGTGCGCCGGGCGACGGTCTGGACGTTGGTGGCGTCGGAACCGGCTTCCGGCTCAGTCAGCGCGAACGAGGTCACCCGCCGGCCGGCCGCCATATCCGGCAGCATCTCGCGGCGCTGCTCCTCCGTGCCGTGGTCGAGCACCGCCTGCGAGCAGAGGCCGATCACGGTCGAGAAGCGGGACCGGTACACGCACGACGCCCTGGTGAACTCGAACGTCAGCAGCACCTGCTGCTCCATGGTCCAGCCGAGCCCGCCGTAGGCCGGCGGGATCGAGATGCCGAACAGCCCGAGCTCGGCCATGCGCCGCACGATCGCGTCCGGAACCTGCCCGGCGGCAACCATTTCCGCCTCGGCGGGGATCAGCTCGTCGTCGGTGAACGCGGCGATCGTGCGCAGGTACTCGTCGAAGTCGGCCTTGCCGGCGGCGCGGGTCATCGTTTCTCCATCTCTGGTCGCGGTTGCTCCGGTAGGGCGACGACGCCGTCGTCGGCCAGCCGGTCGATCTCGTCCTCGCTGCGCCCGAGTTCGCGCAGCACGTCGCGGGTGTGGGCGCCCAGCCGGGGCGCGGCCGACGTCCGGCCGCGGGGCGCCCCGTCGACGCGGAAGGGCGCGGCCGGGGCGTCGATCCCGAGCTCGCCCAGCTCGACGACCAGGCCCGACGCGACGAGGTCGGCGTCCTTCACGAGCTCGTCGAACGACCGCACCGAGCCGCACACGATCCCCCGCGAGGCCAGCAGCGCGATCGCCCCGTCACGGGTGAGGTGGCCGAGAGCGGAGCTGAGGACCTCCTTCAGCGCCAACCGGTTCGCGACCCTCGACTCGTTGTCCGCGAAGCGCGGGTCGGCCGCGAGCTCGGGCCTGCCGATCGCCTCGCACAGCGCGGCCCACTTGGTCGCGGTGTAGGCGGACACCACGATGGCGCCGTCGACGGTCTGCACGAGGTCCGCGGCGGGCGCCACAGCGGGCTGGCCGTTGCCCGTCCGCCGGGGCGCCTCGCCGGTGAGGCGGTAGCTCGCCCACTGCGCCGCCTGGGCCGCGACCACCGCTTCCATCAGCGAGGTCTCGACGATCGCACCGTCTCCGGTCCGGCCGCGCCGGACGAGCGCCGCGAGCACCCCGGCCGCCAGGGCGTTCGCGGCCAATACGTCGGCGACGGTGAAGCCGACGCGCTGCGGTTCGCCGTCGGCGTCGCCGGTGGTGTGCATGATCCCGAACTCGGCCTGGGCCGCGATGTCCAGCCCGGCTCGCCCCGCCGACGGGCCTCGGGTCCCGAAGCCGGTGACGAAGCCGTAGACGATGTGCGCGTGGCGCGAGCGCGTCCGCTCCGGGCCGATGCCGAGGCGTTCGGCCGAGCCGTGCCGGAAGTTGTGCAGCAGCACGTCCGATCCCGCGCACAGCTCGTCGAGGACGCGGAGGCCCTCGGGATGCCGCAGGTCGATCGCGATGCTGCGCTTGCCGCGGTTGTTGGCGTGCAGCATCGCTGCGCCGAACGAGCCGACAGATCGCGCCTGGTCGCCGGTGAGGCTCTCCACCTTGATCACCTCGGCGCCCAGGTCGGCGAGCTGCTGGCCGGCCCCGGGAGCGGCGATGTACTGGCCCAGGTCCACCACCCGGACTCCGGTCAACGGTGCCTCGATCACGAAACCCTCCCCATTGCCGTCTCGGCCTCCAGAGTCCGGCGGGCGGCCTCCGGATCCAGCAGGCGCGCGCCGATCACGGCGAACACGCAGATCGCGATGCCGACGACGAGGAAACCGTTCGAATAGCCCTCGGACGGCGTCGGACCGGCCTGGACGATGAGCCCCAACGCGTAAGGGGCGACGATTCCCGCGATGCTGTAGAAGCCGATCACGCACCCGAAGAACGCGGCCCGCTGGCGTTGCGGGAGGAAGTCGGACGCGCCCGCGAAAGCAACCGAGAACGCGACGCTGTTGATCGAGAAGGTGCAGATCACCAGCACCAGCTGGAGCGTGCCCGGCCCGACCAGCGCGAACGCGATCATGCTCAGCCCAGCGAAGACGATCAGCGCGCCGCTGAGGTGACCGCGCGCGGCCCGGGAGCTCCAGCCCCGCGAGAGGAGCCGGCCGGACAGGTATCCGCTGGCGACGAGCACGACGACCGCCGTGGCGTAGGGCGCCGTGACCAGCCATCCGACGGTGGTCGGCGCGTAGCCGAGGCCTTCGCCGAGGAAAGCGGGCAGCCACGAGACCTTCAGCGAGGTGATGAGGTAGCCCGCGAACGACAGCAGGCTGAGCCCCCAGAAGCTGGGCAGCCGCAGCAGCCGGAGGAACGGCACGTCGATGTGGCCGTTCGGGTCCGCCTCCGCCGCGGCCCGTGCCCCGGCCGCCGGGCGCTTCCGCAGCGGCTGCCGCTCGACGTAGCACAGCCAGACGACCAGCCAGACCACGCCGACCGCGATCAGCACGAGGAACGCGGCGTGCCAGGAGTGCGAGACGATGACCCACGTCAGCACCGGCGCGGAGATCAGCGGGCCGACCGACGACCCCGCGTTCACGATCGACCCGGCGAACGCGCGCTTCTCCTTCGGGAACCGGTCGGCGACGACGCTCTGGCACAGGGCGTGCGCCGGCCCCTCGAAGAAGCCCAGCACGATCCGGGACGCCAGCAGCACCCCGAACGTCGTGGGCACCGTGAGCGGCAGCATGCTGGCGACCCAGGTGAACATCAGGATGGCCGCCGCCCACTTCGCGGAGATCCAGCGCATGGCGGCGGACAATCCCACCGCGCCGACGGCGAACAGCCAGAAGAACGCGCTGCCGACCAGGCCGAAATCCCCGGCGCTCAGACCGAGATCCCGGCGGATCTGCTGCGCCGCCAACCCCACCGCGGCCTTGTCCGCGAAGTTCAGGGTGAAGAAGACGAAGAGCAGGATGACGACGCCCCAGGCCTTGCGGTCCGGGCGTGGGAGCACCGGTGACACCACCGGCGTCCCGATTTCGGCTGATGCCATGTGAGCCTCCGTCGACGGCCTTGACTTCGCTGACAAGCGCTGCGCCGCAATCACTCCACCGGCGATCGGCGGAACCAACAAGGCCGAATCCCGAGTCACGCTTATAGCCAAAGCCGATAATCCGCGCGACGCGCCCGTAGAGCCGAGCCCGGGCGAGAACGGATCGTCATCCACAAGAGACTGTGGCGGGTGAAAGCCGAAGGACCGCAGGGAAAATCGTCGTTGCCAGCCGCCTGACGAGGTTCGGCTCAGGACAGCCCGGGCCAGCCGCGCTCGAGGTGGGAGAACGCGATGTCCAGGGCGGCTCGCGGATCGGGCTCGGTGCCCGCGAGGTCGGGGATCTCCAGGACGTAGCGGGCCAGCAGGCGCAGGGAAAGGTCGTCGGCGTCGTGTCCGGCTTGCTCGGCGATGACGCGGGCCAGCGCCGCTTCGCAGCTCGTCCACAATGTCCGGGCGTAGGCGCGCAGAGCCGGGGTGGAGACCACGAGTTCGGCGATGCGCCGGGACTCGGGGGCGGGATCGGGGGCGAAGGGGCCTCGCGTGGCGAGGAAGTCGCGCAGGGCCTCCAGGACCGAGGTGCCCTCCGCGCGGTTCTGAACGGCTGCGGTCAGGGCCGCCTCGCGTTCGCCTGCGTCACCGAGGATCAACGCCTCCTTCCCGCCCGGGAAGTGCGCGAACAGCGTCGACACCGCCGCGTCCGCGGTGTCGGCGATCTCGGCGACGGTGACCTTGTCGAAGCCCCGCTCCAGGAACAGTCGGCGCGCAGCCTCCGAGAGCGCCTGCCGGGTGGCGGCCTTCTTGCGCTCACGCCGGTCGGGCACCCGCGCCGGATTCTGTGCCATGCCGCGATGCTAGCCGACGGCCAGAGCGGTTCCATAATCGGAGTCGTTGCAAAATCGGAGTGACTTCGATTAACTTGCGCGAGGACGCCCTCTCACCACATCGAGCCCATCGGAGTCGCCATGCCGCCCACAGCTCAGACCGCGCCGTGGGACGTCCGCCGGCCGCCGCGCGCCGACGGCAAGAACTTCCTGATAACCGGCGGAAACGCGGGGATCGGGTACTTCGTCGCCGAGCAACTGGCCGGCACCGGGGCGACCGTCGTGCTCGGGAGCCGCGACAGCACCAAGGCGAACGCCGCGATGACCTCGATCCGATCCCGGGTCCCCGATGCGCGCGTGCGCCATCTCCGACTGGACCTCTCCGACCTTTCCTCGATCAAATCCTCGGCAGACGCGCTGGAGCTGGACGGCCTCGATGCGGTCGTCTGCAACGCCGGCGTGCTGTTGGACCAGCCGCAGCGCCAAGAGACCGAAGACGGCCACGAGCTGACGTTCGCCACCAACCACCTCGGGCATTTCCTGCTGGTCGGATGCCTGGCGCCGCTGCTCGCCGCACGCGCGGGCCGCGTGGTCACCACCGGCAGCTTCGTGGCCAAATCGGCGAGCCTGGATCTCGCCGATCTGCAGAGCGCGCGGGATTACCAGCCCAAACGCGCCTACGCGCGGTCGAAGCTCGCGCAGATGCTGTTCGGCTTCGAACTCGACCGCCGCCTGCGCGCCGCGGGCGGCACGACGCTGAGCGTGGTGAACCACCCGGGTGGCGCGCTCGACTCCCTAACGCCGTCTCGCCCGCCCGTCCACATCCGGACCACCGGCCAGAGGTTGCGGGGCCTGCCCGCCGGTCTTGCCTTGCAGGGCAAGGAAGCCGGCGCGTGGCCCGCCGTTCGAGCAGTCCTGGATCCATCCGTTCGCGGCGGCCAACTGTGGGGGCCTCGCAGGCTCGGGCTCCGCGGCGAGCCCAGGGCCGAAGTCGTCCAGGGCCAGTTAGCCGACACCGCACTCGCCGCCCGCGTGTGGGCAGCCAGCGTCGACCTCACCGGCGTCGATCCCTTCGAGGCCGTCCCAGGACCAGCGCAACGCGAGCAGTAGTGCGCGCGCACCGTCACGTTCTGTCCACAATAGACAGAGCCGGCACGCTGTCGCACACCGCGAACGACCTCAAGAAAATGTGATGCATTTCACGTCTGTTTTGTCCGATTGCCGGGTGTCCCCGCCCCGGCATGATGCACGCGCAGATCGCTCAACAGTGAGGAAAAGCGCGTGGAAAACACTCGGGATACCGGGTCGTGGCGGGAGCTCGGCGGCCATCTGAGCACCGCGGTCGTGCTGGCCGGCGGTGTGCTCGTCGGCGCGGTCAACATCTACGTGGCGGCGAGCCTGCTGCCGACGGCGGTCGGCGATATCGGCGGTGAGCCGCTTTACGCGTGGAACATGACGGCGTTCCTGGTCGCCCAGGTGGTCGCGACGATGTTCGTGGGCCGGATGCTCTCCCGGCACGGCAATGTCCGCTCCTACTTGATCGGCTTCGGCGTATTCGCCGGAGGTTCGCTGGTCTGCGCGGTGGCCCCGGCGATGCCCGTGCTGCTGGTCGGCCGCGGCATCCAGGGCCTTGGCGCAGGCCTGTTGACGGGCCTGGGATTCGCCATGATCCGCTCCGCGCTGCCGCCCCACCTGTGGTCGCGCGGCAGCGCGTTGGTCTCCGCGATGTTCGGCGTCGGCAACTTCGTGGGCCCGGCGCTCGGCGGGTTGTTCGCGCAGTTCGGTTCGTGGCGGCTGGCTTTCGTCGTGCTGGCCGCCGTCTCGGTCGTGATGGCGGCGTTCGTGCCCAGGGCGCTCCCGCGTAGCGAACGGGACGAGCACGCGACCCCGGTGCCGGTGCGCTCGCTGGTGCTGGTCGTCGCGGCCGTGGGCGCGGTGAGCGTCGCCGGGATCCTCTCGAACGCAGCCGCGATGGCGGCGTTCATCGTGCTGGGGCTCGCTTTTGTGTTGGCGTTCCTGGTGGCGGAGAAGCACGCGGAGGTGCGGGTCCTGCCGCGTTCGACGTTCCAGTCCGGCTCGGCGTTGCGGTGGGTCTTCCTGACCATCGTGCTGCTCGCATCCGGTGTCGCCGTGGAGACGTTCCTGCCGTTGTTCGGCCAGCACCTGGGTGGGCTGCCGCCCGTGGCTGCGGGATTCTTCGCCGCAGCACTGTCTTTCGGCTGGTCCGCGAGCCAGATCGCGAGCTCCTCGGCGAGCCGGGAGCGGACGATCCGGCGGCTCCAGGTCGCCGGCCCGGCCGCTCTCGCCGCCGGGTTCGCCGTGCTCGCCCTGCTGCAGCACGACGACGCGCCGCTGCTCGTGGTCCTCGCCTGGCTGCCCGTGCTCGTCGCCGGCGGCGCGGGAATCGGCATCGCCATGCCGCACCTGTCCGTCGCCGCCATGGCCAGCACCGATGATCCCGGCGAGGGGCGGAAAACCGCCGCCGCGATCGCGACGGTGTTGACGATGTCGACCGCCTTCGGCGCGGCGGTCGCCGGACTCCTGGTCAACCTGGGCGCGCCGTCGATGGTCGCGTCCGCCCGCTACCTCCTGATCGGGTTCGCCGCCATCGCCGCCCTCGGGATCTTCACCGCGCGACGCGCCAACGACGTCGCGCGCCGCCAGGAGAAGGCGGACTCCCGCCGATGACCAAGCCGACAACGCATGACAGTCCGACACAAGGAGATTCGATGCACGACGCAGAGGCGGCGACACCGATGTTCCCGATGGCCCGCGCGGCGGGTTGCCCGTTCCATCCGGCGCCAGACCTGTCCAGGCGAGCAGAGCAAGCACCGGTGTCGCGGGTGAGGCTGTGGGATGGCAGCACGCCGTGGCTGGTCACCCGCTACGCGGATGTGCGCGCGCTGCTGGCCGATCCCTTGTCAGCGTCGATGTCGCGCAGCCCGGCTTCCCGCACACCAACGCGGTGAGCAAGGCACGAGACGCGCAGATGAAGACGCTGATGCAGATGGACGCGCCGGAGCACACCGCCCAGCGGCGGTTGCTGGCCTCGGAGTTCACGACCAAGAAAATCGAGGCGTTGCGGCCCGGCATCCAGCGGATCGTCGACGAGCTCATCGACCGGATGCTCGCCGGCCCGAAGCCGGTGGATCTCGTGGCGGCCCTCGCACTGCCGGTCCCCTCGCAGGTGATCTGCGAGCTGCTCGGCGTGCCCTACGCCGACCGCGATTTCTTCCAGGAGGTGGCCCGCACGCTCGTCATGGACGAGTCCGATCCCCTGCGCGCCATGGCCGCCAGCGAGGAGCTGAACGCCTACTTGGAGGAGCTGGTGGCCGCGAAGAACGCCGAACCGGGCGCGGACCTGCTCAGCAAGCTGGCCGTCGAGCAGTACCGGACCGGCGCGATGACCCGGCGCGAAATCGCCGTGCTGGGGCAGCTCCTCCTAGTGGCTGGGCACGACACCACCGCCAGCATGATCGCCTTGGGCACCGTCGCGCTGCTGGCGCACCCGGAGCAGCTCCGCGCGGTCCGGGACGGCGACGATCCCGCGCTGGTGGCCAACGCGGTGGAGGAACTCCTGCGCTACCTGTCCATCACGCACACCGAGGCCCGCCGCGTCGCGCGGGAGGACCTGGAGGTCGGCGGGCGGGCCATCCGCGCGGGCGAAGGCATCATCGCGGTGAAGAGCACCGCCAACCGGGATTCCGCGGCGTTCCCGGACCCCGATGCGCTCGACGTCCACCGAAAGGCCCGCCACCACGTCGCTTTCGGCCACGGCGCGCACCACTGCCTCGGCCACGCGCTGGCCCGGGTGGAGCTGCAGGTCGTCTACGGCACCCTCTACCGGCGGGTGCCGACGCTGGCGCTGGCCGCACCGCTGGAACAGCTTGCGTTCAAACCGGATGCGGTCTTCTACGGGGTGCGGGAGCTGCCCGTCACCTGGTGAGTTCCGGCACGGCCGGCAGATCGCGAAAACCGAGCGGGCGGCTTCGAAAAGCCGCCCGCTCGGGCACTTCCCCGTGGATCCGGCCGGATCACTTCATCGGCACGTATCCGTTGAACAACGGCGTCTGCTTGTCGTCCAGCACGTGGACCCACGTGGTGCCATCCGGGGAGACGGCCTTCGCCCCTTCCGGCAGCCACATCCCGAACGTCCCGTTCGCGACCGGCACGTCGAACGGCTGCTCCAGCGAGAAGTCGGCGATCATGGAGGCCCCCGACGGAGGCACGATGCCCACGAACGCGATCTTCTCGCCGTCCTTGCCCAATCCGGGCACCGCGAGGCGGCGAACCGGGATGGACTCGCCGACGAAGGTGTCGCGGTGCAGCCGGTGGATCTTGCCGGCGGGGTTGGCCGGATCCGGCTCCGTGGTGCAAGCCACCGCGTGCTGCGCGGTCCGGCCCAGCACCACCCGGTACGGCCCGTCCTCGACGAGGACGCCGGGCTGGTAGCCGTCCCGGTCGGCAGGCGGCTCGGCGAGCCCGGCCAGGCATTCGCCGAGCGCCCTGCCCGCCGGCGAAGTCCGGTCCCCGGCGCGGTCGATCAGGCTGAGCAGCGGCGCCGGCGGCGCGGGCAGTTCGGCGCGGGGCCAGTTGACCCTCTGTGTGCCCCTACCCGGCTGTTCCGGCTTACCCTCGCTCGGCTGTTCCGGCTTACCCTCGCTCGGCTGTTCCGGTTCGCCCTGCCCCGGCTCGCTCTGGCCCGACGGCTCCGGCTTGTACTCGTCCAGTCGTTGCGCCCAGAGCCGGGTGGTCGCCGGGTTCGTCAGAGTGAAGCTGGTGAACTGCCGCGTGTCCTTCGCGACGTCGTTCTCCGAAACACCCAAGCCGTCCGGCATGGACAGCATGATCCGGGGCCACGTGGGATCGGCGACGCCGGCGGCCACCCCGGTGCTGGTGTAGAGCAGCAGCGCGGTGCGGCTTCCGGCGGCGTAGGAGGGTTCCGCGTTCGGGTCGGACATCGTCACCGTCGTCGACGTCGTCTCGCAGAAGACGGGCTTGCCGCCCGCGGTGAACGCGGCGACGACATCGTCGCCCTGCGCCGTGACGGACGCGTTGACCCATTCGCTCCGATCCGGCACCCGGCCGGTCTTGCCCGCGGCGCGAACCGCGTTCCAGCACCGGTCGAGCGTCCTGGTCGTGGCGTCGGGCGGCGCGGCGGCGGGCGTCTCGACGAGCTGCGAGCGGGCGGCCTGCACACCGATCACGGCACCGGCGGCGAGCAGGACGACCGCGGCCGAAGCCGCCACCGCCCGGCCGCGGTGGCGGGCCGACATCCCGGCCTCGACCCTGCCCCGCAACCGGGCGCGGACCTCGGGCGGGAGTTCACGTCGCGGGGGAAGCCGTGGCTCGTCGTTCATTTCTCCTCCACCAGGTCGCGCAGCTGGGCCTTCGCCCGGGACAGATGCGAACGAACGGTGACCTCGGCGACCTTGAGCAGCGCCGCCGCATCCGCGATCGACAGATCGCCGAGCAGGCACAGCTCCACGACCTGCCGCTGCGCTCGCGGCAGAGCGCGCACGGCACCGATCAGATGTCTCAGCCGCGCTTCGCCATCGAGCTGATCGGCGACGGCGTCGGCGTGGTCCGACACCACGTCCGGTTCGGGAATGCGGCGCAGCAGCCGCAACCGCCGGCTCGCGCCCCGGCGCTCGGTTCGCGCGAGGTTCCCGGCGACCGTGTAGAGCCACGGCAGCAGGCTGTCCCGCACCAGGACGACCTCGGCGCGCTTGCGCCAGGCGATGAGGAAGGTGTTCGACGTCAGGTCTTCGGCGGCACTCCAGGAACCCGTCAGCCGGTAGGCGTGGTTCCACACCGCTTGCACGTGCCGCTCGAACAGGACACCGAAGGCCCCGTCGTCGTCGCGTGCCGCGCGCGCCCAGAGGTCACCGTCTTCGAGGTCGTCGGCGGACTCCGCCGACGACCTCGCTCCGGTCCATTGCATGGTCACACCCCTCAGTGGCCGGCAACGGCGAAAGTGTTGTCGACGTCGGCCGGGAGATGACCAGAGGCGGCGGTTGGAGCACGAACCCGAGATGGCCTCGCGCTCGTTCTGATCGCGGGTCCGCTCAGGGAACGAGGACGATCTTGCCGACCACGTGCCCGTTCTCGACCTGGGCGAGCGCGTCGCCGGCTTCGTCGAGCGGCCGGATCTGCGTGACGTGCGGGTCCAACGCCTTCGAAGCGACCAGCCGGGCGAGCCCGGTGAGGACGGCGCTGCTCCGGTCCCGTTCGACCTCCCCGCCGCCGAGCTCGCGGGCCAACGGCTTGTCCGCCACCGAGCGCAGCTTGGACCGGTCCGCGACCAGGCCCGCGACGGTGCGCAGGGCCTCGCCACCGACGAGATCGAAGACGGCGTCGATCCCACCCGGCGCAGCGGCGCGCACCCGATCGAGAACGCCGTCGCCGTAAGCCACCGGGACCGCCCCGAATCCGGCCACGAGCTCGTGCTTGGCCGGGCTCGCCACCCCGACGACGTTGATCCCCCGGGCCCGCGCGAGCTGCACGACCGGAATCCCGACGCCGCCACCGGCCCCATTGACCAGCAGCGTCTCGCCGGCAGCTAGGCCGAGGTTCTCCAGGGCATCGTGTGCGGTGCCGGCCGCCACCGGCAGCACGGCGGCCGCCTCTGGTGACACCGCGTCGGGTCGGTGCGCCGAGAACGAGGCGGTGACAAGCGCCTGCTCGGCCCAGCCGCCGACCATCCCGGGGCAGCCGCCGAAGACCTCGTCACCGACCGAGAATCCCTCGACTCCCGGCCCGAGTGCGGTGACGGTCCCCGCCACCTCACGGCCCAGCACCGCGGGCCCCGCCACGCCGTAGGAACCCTCTCGAAGCCGCCAGTCCCCCGGATTCACGCCCGCCGCGCGCACCCGGACGAGCAGCTCGCCCGGACCGGGATCAGGCACCGGGACGTCGAGGAAGGTTTCCTTCTCCGGCCCGCCCGCTTCAGAAAATCCGTACGCCCGCATGCCCACTCCCCTTCGCCGTCACCTACAACCTACTAAGCAGTCCCCTCAGTCGTCACCACGGCCAAGCCGGGCCGCACGGGAAACCATTCCGGCGGCTCCCACAGCACCCTGCTGCGATAGCACCCGCGCAAGCCATCGTTGGGCGGCAGGAAACTCAGTGCGTCCACAAAGGATTGCAGAGTTGTCGGAGCATTGGAGATCCAGGGATGATCGCCGCCTTTCCCGGATGGTGTCGCCTGTCTGCCACCGCAACGCCCTGACGCAACCAGCCGTTGCGGCGTGCGGCAGTTCACCTTTGCTGCCAACGGAAAAGACCAGGAAGTACGAATGGCCGGTGGCGGGCTCACCCCGCCACCGGCCTTTCGGCGCTTGCTACTCCGCCACCTTTTCGTCGGCCCGCTCCGCCGCGGCGAATCCTTCCCGCGCGTGCGATCCGTCGCAGAACGGCTTCTTCGCCGAGAACCCGCACCGGCACAACAGCCGGGTTCGGCCGGGGCCGAGCTCGTAGACGTTGTTCTCGTGGTCGACGATCTTCACAGGACCCTTGACCTGGTACGGCCCGTTGTCCACGGTCTTGATCACCACGGGCGACTCGGCCGGAGTCGGATCACTCATCGAATCGCTTCCGTCAGCTCGCGACCTCGTAACCGGCTTCGTTGACCGCCTTGCGGATCACGTCCGGGTCGACCGGCGACGCGCTGACGACCGTGAGCTCACCGTTGCTGATGTCCACATCGACGTCGGTGACGCCCTCGACGCCCGTGACCGCGGACGTCACCTTGCTCATGCAACCGGAGCACGTCATGCCCTTGACGACGAAGGTGCTCTCACTCATCGGATCTCCTCTTCGATCAGCAACTGGGGCAGTACCCCAGTAGGGTATCCAAATACATACCCTCAGTGGGTATAGGGAGTGTTACTTGGCGACTGCGGTGAACTGCGCGGTGCGGACCGTCCCCGCGTGCTTGAAGTCGAGGAACAGCCGGTAGGTGCCCGGCCCCGGCACATCCGCGTGGAACGCGACCTCGGGCCCCGGCCTGGTCACGCCATCCTCCGGAAAACCGTCCGGGTGGACGTGCAGATAGGCCAGATCTCCCAGCCGAAGCGCGACCAGGTGCCCGTAGGCGCCGAGGTACGGCTGCAGGTCGGTGACCGGCACGCCATCGCGGCGCACCACGAGGGTGAGCGGGTTCGCCTGGCCGGCGATCAGCTCCCCGCCGAGCTCCACCTCGTAGTCATCGACCACCGACACGGCGGCGATCTCCGGCACCGGGCGAGGCCGGTAGTCGCCGGCGACCGCCAGATCGGCCCCGAGCGTGAGCCCCGGCCCTCCTTCCGGCTGGAAGTCGACGAAGACCCGGTACTCACCGGCGTCCGCGAACTCCAGCGGCACCGACCAAACACCGCCGCCCAGCTCGACCGGGTGCACGTGCCGGAACCAGGTGAGATCCCGGCGAACCACGATGAGGTGGATCTTCTTGTCGTGCACCTCGACCAACGAGGTCAGCGCAGCGCCGTCGGGCCCGAGGATCCGGAACCGGTAGTCGACACCCTCGCCGACCGTCAACCGAGCCGTTTCCGGCGCGAAGGTGTACCCGTCCTTCGTGATCTGCAGCCCCTGCGGCACTCCCCCGGCCGCGTGGCCCCGATGGGCAGCTGCATCGCCTTGGTGAGCGACCGCGTGGCCGTGGTGGCCGTGGCGCTGGTGGTGACCGACATTCGCCGACGCATTCATCGCCGCCGCCTCCTTCTTTATACCCCCTAGGGGTATCTCTCGAACACGGAGGACTATGCCAACGATCAACTCGAAGCACAACGTGATCCACAACATACCCACTGGGGGTATGCCTCCAGTGGAGATGGCAACCGCCCATCCGGCAGCGCCATTCGCCGAGATCACGCGGCGGAACTCCACGGCCTCAAATGGAATCGGCCAAGGCAAAACCCGAACCGAGCCATCCGCGGAACCGCACCGACGATCGAATCGGGCTGGACATCTCGACCTCGCTCGTCTATACCCCTAGGGGGTATCAGTATTAACTGTTCGAATCTCGCGAGGAGTCCTGACATGTCCGCAACAACCCGATCGCCGCGCAGGTGGTGGGCGCTCGCGCTCATCGCCCTGGCCCAGTTCATGGTGATCATGGACACCTCGATCATCGGAGTCGCCCTGCCGCGGATGCAGGCGGACCTGGGCTTCTCCCAGGAGAACCTCTCGTGGGTGTTCAACGCCTACGTCATCGCCTTCGGCGGTCTGCTGCTGCTCGGCGGCCGGTTGTCCGACCTGCTCGGCGCGCGCCGGATGTTCGCCGCCGGCTGGCTCGTGCTGCTCGCCGGCTCCGCCGTCGCCGGGGCCGCCGTCACGGCCTGGGTCGAGCTGGCCGGGCGAGCGCTGCAGGGCGCGGGATCCGCGCTGATCGCCCCGTCCGCGCTGACCTTGCTGATGATGCTCTTCGGCGCAACGCCGAAGGAACTGGGCAATGCGCTCGCGCTCTACGGCGCAGCAGCCCCGGCCGGCGGAACCGCCGGTGTCTTCCTCGGCGGTGTCATCACCGAGTACCTGAGCTGGCCGTGGGTCTTCTTCCTCAACATCCCGATCGCCGTGCTCGCGCTCTTGCTCACCCCCGCCCTGATGCCCGCCGGTTCGGCGCAACGCGGCTCCACCGACCTGCTCGGCGCGTTCTTGGCCACCGGCGGACTCGCCGTCGCGGTCTACGCCATCGTCCGCGCGCCCGAAACCGGTTGGGGTTCCGGCGAAACCGTCATCGGCCTGGTCGCGGCGGTCGCGCTGCTGGCGGCCTTCATGGTCGTCCAGGCCAAGCGCCGCACTCCCCTGGTCCGGCTCGGCATCTTCCGGACGCCGGGCCTCGGCGCGGCCAACATCGCGCAGTTGCTCCTGGGCGCGGCGTGGATCCCGATGTGGTTCTTCCTGAACCTCTACCTGCAGCAGGTGCTCGGCCTCGGTGCCTTCGCGAGCGGCTCCGCGCTGCTGCCGATGACCACGGTCATCATGCTGCTGATGATCGTCATCGCGCCGAAACTGGCCGCCCGCTTCGGGGTGAAGTCGATGATCGTGTCGGGCCTGGTGGTGCTCGCGCTCGGACTGGGGTGGCTGGCGCTGCTGCGGCCGGACGGCAACTACGCGGCCGACGTGCTGCCTGCCTCGCTGGTGGCCGCAGCGGGCATGGCGCTGGCGTTCGTCCCCTCGCTGGGCACCGCCATCTCCGCCGCTCGCCTCGAGGAGGGCGGGCTGGCCTCGGGAATCGTCAACACCAGCTACCAGATCGGGTCCGCCTTGGGCCTGGCCGCGATGACGGCGCTGGCGACGTCGCAAGGCGTCGACCGGATCGGAGATCCCGCCGCGCTCACCAACGGGGTCTCGGCCGCCTTCCTGGGCGCCGCCGGCATCGCGATCGCCGGTGCCCTCATCGCCGGAATGAGCCTGCGCGGCAAGCATTCCGCGACCGAGCCCGACACCGCAACCGTCTGACCACCGGCCGTCGCCCATCCCACGGGATGCTCCGAGGTTCGGGGGCCGTCGCCCATCCCGTGCGACGTCTCAACCCGCTCGAACCCGCCGACGCACCGGCCAAGTCCAGCGAACTGCTGACGGAGATCATCGGCCGCCACGGCACGGCCGGCGACATGGTCCGCACCATGGCGCACTCACCCGCGCTGCTGACCGGCTACCTGTCGTTCTCCCGCGCGATGAAGCGGACCAAGCTGCCCGCGGCGCTAGGCGAGAAGATCTCGCTGGCAGTGCAGGAATGGCTCGGCTGCGCGTCCTGCCTGGCCGCGCACACCGACGCCGCTAAGGCCCTCGGCCTCAGCGACGCCGACGTCTCCCTGGCCCGCCAGGGCACCTCGGCCAACCCGCGGGAGGCCGCGCTGCTCGCCTTCGTCGTGAACGTGGTGGCCGAACCCGCGACGATCGGCGACGCCGACATCGCCGCGCTCACCGCCCACGGCTGGACGGAGCGCACCATCGCCGACGTCGTCGGCCTGGTCGCCCTGAACCAGCTCACCGGCACCTTCAACCTCGTCGCCGGCATCGAGCCGGCACCAGCCGGATCTGAATCTGCATCCCTCGACCCGGAGTGACGTCCACGGAAGGCGGTGACCGGCGAAAGACGATGAACTCCATGCAGGAAAAGATTCCGGAGCCAAGCGCGGTAATAGGCTCCGGACGGACATCGCATCGGCGAGCCCCACGCGACCTGAGTTGCGTTTCGCACCGACCTCGACATGGAGGAACCCGAAGAACCCGAGTGGGCGAGCGAACGCGCCGCGCTCATCGACGAGGGCCAGGAATTCGCTCGCCGCCTGATCGAGGGCGACATCGGCTGGCCCCCGCCAACTTCCTGACCTCGTCAACGAGCTCCTCCGGCCCCGTTGTCCATGTTGGACTCCTGCCGGACGACGGACGCGGATCTGGCGCCGCTCCCGGCGCCGTGTCCACAACGCCGGGAGCGGCCGGGTGCTCACGAGCCGAAAACGATGACCCCGCGCAGGTCGCGACCGGCGTTCTCGCGCCGAGCATCTTCATGCCGCAAGGACACCGCCAGTAACGAATTGTCGCCCCTGCGCACACGACCACTTCGCCGAACCGGCGTGCTCTCGCGGTCGATCGGGACGAGATCGCCGACACCGCGATGACGCGCGAAAAGCCCGCCGACCTGCGCTTTCGCGCCACGTCAGCGGGCTTTTCCGGGCCGCCAGGATTCGGACCTGCGCCCCTGTCCCGGCAAGGTCCCCAAGAGACCGTCACTGGCGAAAGCCGGGAAACCGCAGCACAAACGCATCCGTTCGGGGCGGTTTCAGGCAGTTCGGCTGCCGCTCAGGACCACCTCGGCGAACTCCCGGTTCCGCGTCCACAGCTCGCGGCGCATCGGCACCGGCAGGCGGCGGCCGCGAGGATCAGGTGTACGGGCAGAGGTAGGCGACGGTGTCCTTGATGCGCACCGTGAAGGACTCGTCGCCCTCGATCTGGAAGGAATCGCCCTCGCCGAAGGTCTTCCACTCCTCCGAACCGGGGAGTTTGACGTCCCAGGATCCGCGGGTGAGGATCATCCACTCCCGAGTCGGCGCCTCGAAGGTCCACTCTCCTGGTTCCATGACGCCGACGGTGAACTTGCCCTGCGCATTGGCGAACTCGAGGCTGCGGACCTGGCCTTCGTAGTACTCGTTCTGCTTGATCATCGCGTCTCCCTCCACGGGATCGTGCGTCTCGACGGCGAATGCGTCGAGGTGAACTGACGCGCTCACGCTATGGTCGGCGGATCGCCGCGAACAATCTCTGCGCCGTACAAGACCGACGGTGCTTTTTCTCCACCATGGAGAAGTTCCGGGCCAGTACGATCCATGCATGGGAAGCCCTGCTCACGCGCTCACGGTCGCCGACGTCGTCGCCCTCGACCGGCTCCACCTCGCCGTCGCGCACGCCGGATCGGGGATGCGCGCGGTGGTCGACGCCCCGCACGTCGCCGAGCTCCCCTCCCCCGGCCAATGGCTGGAAGGCGGCGAGCTCGTGATGACCACGGGCATGCTGCTCGGGCACGACGCGCAGGCCTGGTCGCATTACATCTCCGAGCTCGATGCCCGCGGCGTCGCGGCCCTCGTCGTCGGCGTCGGTCCCCACGCGCCCTTCGCCGAGGCGCCGGACATGCTCGTCGACCTCGCCCGCGAGCACGACCTCCCGTTGCTCACCGCCCCGGCAACGACGTCGTTCGTGAGCATCACGCGCGCGATCATCGCCGCGCAGGCCGAGTCCGAACGAACGATCCTCCAGGACTCCTTCGCCATGCAGGTGCGCCTGACCGGGATCGTGGCGCGCGGCGGAAGCGTGGACAACCTGCTCGTGGAATGGCACCGGTCGACGGGAGAAGGAGCCGGCGTGCTCGACCGGGTCGGGCGGGTGCTCGGCAAGAACGCGGGCCTCGCCGCCGAGGCGCTGGAGGCGGTCAGCGCCAAGGTGCGGGAGGCGCCACCGGCGCTCGGCGACCGGTTATGCCTGCCGGCGAACGAAATCCCGGGAAGCGATGCCGAACTCGTGGTGTCCCCGTTCTCCGGCGAGACGACGGTGCGCGGCTACGTCGTCCGCACCGATTCGCAGCTGTCGAAGGCCGAGTTGGCCGTGCCCACCCTGCTGTCGCTGCTCGCCCTCGAATTCGAGCGGCGGTGGTTCCTCGACGAGCCGGCCCGGCGTCGGCGGGCACAGCACTTCGCGAACCTGCTGTCGATCGACGACGACGGGCGGGCCCGAGCGCTGCTGAAGGGCCTCGGCGTCGAGGCCCGCAACCTGTGGGGAATCGCGGTCGAGGCGAAATCGGACACCCACGCCGAGGTGCTGGTCGACGATCTCGCCGTGGTGCTCGGGACACCGTTGCTGCGGCAACGCGATCGCCTCGTGGAAGGCCTGGCCACCGGCGAGCCGAAGCGGATCCTCCAGGAATACGGGCTCGATGTGCCGGTGGGGATCGGAACCGCGGTGTCGCCGGGAGGGGCGTCGCGGACGATGCGCCAGGCGACGTCGGCGTTGGCGACGAGCCGGCGCACGGGCTCGATGATCGAGTTCGTCGACGGTGCCGCGCACGAGTTCCTCCTCAACGTCGCCGACACCGACTACCTCAGCGCCTTCGCCGGTGCGGTTCTCGCCCCGATCGAAGCCACCGGCAACGGCGAGGTGCTCCTCCGCACCCTCCACACCTGGCTGATCGAACGGCGGTCGATCGAGGCCTGCGCCGAGCGAATGGGAGTGCACCGGCACACGGTCCGCAACCGGATCCACCGGATCACCCAGTTGACCGGGCACAGCCTCGAGAACGTCGACGCGCAGACCGAACTGTGGCTCGCGCTCAAGGCGCGAGGCTTCCGGGAGGACTGAACCTCCCTGGCTCTCCGGAAACCCGCTGACCAGCGACGATACGGTTGGCTCGGATGCCGGCAGCGGAGGCGACGGCAGCGTCTCCGTGGTTTCGCCGCTACGGACATTTCTCAATACCTCGTTGTCCGGCGCGGCGATTTACCGGCGCACCGGTCGCTGACATCGTAAGTGCACCAGCATCGGGAGAGTGGCCTGAGTCACTTCGGCACCCCTGGCACCATGCGGATCAAGGAGACAGCTCGTGTTCACATCCACCAGGCGATCGACGGCCGAGAACCGCACGGTCCTCCGTCGAGTCGTTGCCGCGAGCGGGGTCGGAACGCTCATCGAGTACTTCGACTACGCCTCCTACAGCTACCTGGCGACGACCATGGCCGTGGTGTTCTTCCCCGCCGAGGATCGTTCGGTGGCATTGCTGAGCACCTTCGCCGTGTTCGCCCTCTCCTTCCTCGTCCGCCCCTTCGGTGCGTTGCTTTGGGGATCCCTGGGTGATCGCCTGGGACGGAAGCGGATCCTGGCGACGACGATCCTGCTCATGTCGGGTTCGACCTTCGCCATCGGGCTGATCCCCGGTTACGCCTCGATCGGCGTGGCCGCTCCCGCTCTGCTGCTGCTCCTGCGAATCGTGCAGAGCTTCTCGGCTTCCGGTGAATACGCGGGAGCCGGCATCTTCATCGCCGAGTACGCGCCCGACAAGAAACGCGGGCTGCTCACGGGAATGGTGCCGATGAGCTCGGCGGCCGGCTTCCTGCTCGCCTCCACGATGACCACGACCCTGTACACGGTGCTGCCCCCTGAAGCGATGGAGAGCTGGGGCTGGCGCATTCCGTTCCTGGTGGCCGGGCCGCTCGGCCTCGTGGGCCTCTACCTGCGATTCCGGCTCGAGGACACGCCGCAGTACCGCAAGATCGTGGAACAGGAACAGAACACCCGGCCCGCGACGCGGCGGTCGCCGTTGCTCGCCAACCTTCCGGGCATGGGCAAGCTGCTGCTAGTCATGGCGCTCAACGCCGGCGGCTACTACCTGCTGCTCGGGTACGTGCCGACCTATCTCATCGAGCAGGTCGGGCTGAGCCAGGCAGACTCGAACCTCGTCGTCACGATCTCCTTGATCGCCTACATCGCCATCGTCCCGATCACGGCATCCCTGTCGGACAGGGTCGGCCGCAAGCGCACGCTGATCGCCGCCTGCGTGCTCCTCATCGCGCTGAGCTACCCGCTGATGGTGGTGCTCTCGGCCGGCGGGATGCTGCTCGCCACCGTTGTCCTCGTCCTGCTCCTGGCGATGTTCTCGCTCAACGACGCGGTTTTCCCGGCCTTCTTCGCCGAAACCTTCGCCACGCGCTCGCGATACCTCGGCTTCGCCCTTCCCTTCAACGTCGGTGCCGTCCTCTTCGGAGGTGTCGCCCCGTACGTCGCGACGTGGCTGATCGCACGGACCGGCAATCCGCATTCGCCGGCCTTCTTCCTCATCGGCGTGGCCGTGCTTTCCCTCATCGGCGTGGCGCTGGCGAAGGAGACCGCGAGGAAGCCCTTGCCGGACACCGCGCCGCACGGGCCCGAGTCTTCGAACCCGCCGCGTCGTTGAGGAGATGCGCGGTTGCCCTTGATCTCTCACGCCCGATCCATGCGGTTGTGCACGGATCGGGCGGGAGGCTCTGCAGCCGCTGACGATGCGGGCAGATCGCGTCCTGCTCCTGATCCGCTCGCATTCCCCGGGCAGTCGCGCTTCCGATCGACGACCCGGGTTTCAACTCATTTCAGCCGGGCGATCCAGGTCTTGAACGCTCCGCTGTCGCTGCTCATCGAGGCGGCGCCCCGGTCAGCGAGTCCGTCCGATCAATGACTGGGCCAGCGCCTCGAAGGACGCGCGGATCTCCGCCGGCATCGCCAGCGAGACGAGGCAGTCCGTGACGCCGGTGAGGTGTCGCATGGCCTCGCGTTCGGCGAACTCCCGACCGCCGGCCTCCTCGATGAGCTCCGCCGCGAGCCTCAGATCGGATTCGGTTCGCGTCTCGGCACCGACCAGCGAAACCAGGCGTGCGCTCGCAGGAACATCCGCGGCCAGCGCGGCGATGATCGGCAGCGTCTTCTTGCCCTCGCGCAGATCCCCGAGCACCGGCTTGCCGGTGGCCGCCGGATCTCCCCAGATGCCCAGCACGTCGTCGGTGCACTGGAAGGCGAGCCCGAGGTGACGGCCGAGGCGGTCGAAGCACTCCACGGTCGAGGCGTCCGCGCCTGCCATCAGGGCGCCCGCCGACGTGGAAAAGCCAAGCAGCGCACCGGTTTTGGCCTCGGCCATCGCCTGGTACTCGGCGACGCTCACCGCCTGCTCGCCCGTCCACGGCCGTTCGGTGAACCGGATGTCCTCGACCTGGCCGACGACCACCTCCCGCATCGCGGCGGCGAGGCGTGCGGCCGCCGCGGCGCCGCTCGGCCCGCCCCGGCCGAGCAGGATCTCGAACGCTTCGGAGTGCAGAGCATCGCCGAGCAGGATCGCCGCCGAAACCCCGTGCTCCTTCCACACCGCCGGCTGACCGCGCCGCAGCACGTCGCCGTCGATGAGGTCGTCGTGGATCAGGCTGAAGTTGTGGACTAACTCGACGGCTGCGGCCGCGGGCAGCGCGTCCGACGGTGCGGCGCCGACCGCCTCCGCGGCGAGCAGCGCCAAGGTTGGCCGAATGGCCTTGCCTGTGGCGGCGGGATCCCGCGAATGCCAACGAAAGTGATACGCACCGATGCCCGCCAGCGACGGCCCGAGCCGTTCGACGGCATCGCGCAGCAGCGGTTCGGTGAGCTCGCGAGCACGTCGGCTCGCGCCCGCCAGCAACTCGTGATCGCTGTTCGCGGTAACCGGAAGTGTGGTCATCATCGGCCTCGATCCTGGTTTCAAACCCCGACGTGATCCACGCTACGTGTCCAAAGAGGTCGGTCAGATCGGCCGAAGCGTCAGCCGAGATCAACCGATCGGCCAGGAAAAGCGGTCCGGCGTCTCATACTTTCGGCCTAAGTTTCGGCGTGCGTCATCCGTCCCTGGCGGTGCGGAATCCGGTGTTGCCGCTGGTGGAGTCGGGAGTGTTGCTGGTGCGGGCGGCATCGTGGGTGGTGCTCCACCGGTCGGCGCACCATTCCCAGACGTTGCCCGCCATGTTGTGCAGCCCGTACCCGTGGCCCAGTAGGCGCCTTGCACACCGCACCACCACGGGACGCTGTCCGGGCGGGGAGCACCGCGACGCAGCGTGGCGCTCAGGAACCCGGCGAACACGTAGGACCAGCCGAACCGCTCGGCCTCGGTGACGTAACCAGTCGCGGCGACAGCTCGCGCTGGTCGCCGCGGGCGCGGGCGTCACCATCTGCAGCGCACTGCACGCCAACCTCATCCGCCGCGGCACCCGCGCGGTGCACATCGACCGGTGCGATCTGCGCGCGACGCTCTGGTTCGCCCATCGGCGGTGGCCGCTCCCGGTCTCGGTCGCGACCTTGGTCGAAACCGTCCGGGAACACACCGAACGCGACGACGCGAACGCGGAGTGATCGCCGCGTTCGCCCGGCCGCATCCCTGCCGCCGCCGGACCGGCCGGCAGGGATGCAGTTCGACTCAGGCGGATTCGAGGACCGGGCGGATTTCGATCGTCTCCGGGGTGGGCAGGCCCTTGGCCAGTTCGACGGCTTCCTCGCGGTCCGCCACCTCGACCACGAACCAGCCGCCGAGCGTCTCCTCGCCGCCATGCGCGGGCCCCTCGGTGACCGCCGACGATCCATCGGCCGCCGTGCGCACGGTCACCGGGGTGGTGCGCTCCGTTTCGAGGGCCTCGCCGCCGGCCAGCTTGCCCGCCGTCGCGACCTGACCGATCCAAGCCTCGTACGCCTTGCGGTAAGCGTCCCGGTCGGCCTGGATCCGGCGGCGCGACTCATCCGTCTCGAAGATCACGAGTGCGTATTTCATGGGTGTTCCTCTCTATCGACCGCGTGGAATTGCGGGAAGTCGTTGTTCAGCGGCGGGTTTCGGGCGTGGCGATCCGGGCGAGGGCACCGATTTCCAGCGCCGTCCACAGTGCACCGTCCGGGCCGAGGGCGATGCCGTGCGGTTCCGAGCCGGGCGCGGGCAGCTCGTGCACCTCGATGACGCCTTCGGCGGTGATCGAGCCGACCCGGCCGGCGCCCCACTCGGTGAACCACATCGCCCCATCCGGACCGGCGGTGATGGCGTGCGGCCGCGCGGCGCGGTCGGGCAGCGGGAACTCATCGATCCGGCCGTCGACGCCGATCCGGCCGATCTGGCCCGCGCCGATCTCGACGAACCAGATCGCGCCGTCCGGGCCCGCCGCGATCCCTACCGGCCCGGCGGCCTCGGTCGGCAGCGGGTGGATCGCGACCTCGCCGTCCAGGCCGATCCGCCCGATCGCGTTGGCCATGTTCATGGTGAACCACATCGCGCCGTCGGCACCGGCGGTGATCGCGGACGGGAACGCGCCGGCAATCGGCAGCGGGAACTCCCGCACCTGGCCGTCCGGCGTGATCCGGCCGATCTGGTTCGCGGCCGTTTCGGTGAACCACATCGCGCCGTCCGGCCCGGCGACCAGGCCGTACGGCCCGGATTCCGCCGTGGGCAGCTCGAACTCGGCGATCTCACCTGCGGTGGTGATCCGGCCGATCCGGTGCGCCTGGTATTCGGTGAACCAGAGCGCCCCGTCCGGGCCACCGACGATGATCGTCGGTCCGCTGTCCGGGGCGAGCCGGTGGCCGGTGGGCTCGCCGCCCGGTTCCAGCCTGCCGATCCGGCCGCTGCGGACCATGGTGAACCACAACGCGCCATCTGGTCCGGTCGTGATCGCATACGGTCCGCCTGCCTCGTCGGAGACGGCGTGCTGCTCGATCTGCACGGTCGATGTCATGCGACCTCCTCTTCCTGCTGCTGCGCGATGCGTTCGATGTCGGCGGGAGTGCCCGCCATGATCATCCGGGCATGCTCGGTGACGAGTTCGACGGGCCAGTCCCACCACGCGGCGCGGAGCAGCCGCTCGACGTCGGCATCGTCGAAGCGCCGCCGGATCGGCTTGGCCGGGTTGCCTCCGACGATCGTGTAAGGCTCCACATCGGAGGTCACCAGCGCGCCGGCCGCGATGATCGCCCCGTCCCCGATCTTCACTCCTGGCATGACGGTCGCCTGGTAGCCGAACCAGACGTCGTTGCCGACGACGGTGTCGCCGCGGCTGGGCATGCCGGTGACGATGTCGAGGGTTCGCTCGGTCCACTCGCCGCCGAACATGGTGAACGGGAAGGTGGACACGCCCATCGTCGGATGGTCGGCGCCGGCCATCAGGAACCGGGTTCCGGTGGCGATCGCGCAGTACTTGCCGATGATCAGCCGTTCCGGCCCGTATCCGTAGAGCACGTTGCGGTGCTCGAAATCGGTCGCGCCGTCGGGGTCGTCGTAGTACGTGTACTCGCCCACGGTGATCTTCGGCGAACCGATCAGCGGTTCGAGGAACACGACCCGCTCGTGGGCGGGCAGCGGGTGGACGGTCGTCGCGTCAGGAATCATCGTGCAGTCCTTCCTCATCGGGCGGGGCTGATCCCGCCGGTCGCACGGACAGCCGGTATTCGTGGCTGCGGCGATGCGGGCGAAAACCCAGGCGCCGGTTGACGACGCACAGGTGGACGTCGTCCTCGGCGTGGTCGGTCTCGATCTCGGCGATGCCGGGGTGGTCGGTCCGCAGCCGCCGCACCATCGCGGCCTTCAGCCACAGGCCGAGCCCGCGGCCGCGGTGCTCTGGCACCACCGCGGTCTCGCGCTGCTGCGCCCGCCGGTTCTCGTCGGCTCGGATGACGATCTCGGTGTAACCGGCCACGGCCTTCCCGTGCAGCGCGGCGACGACCAGCAGGATGTCGCCTCGGTCTGCCGGCACCTGCCCAGCGTCCCGGCGCTGCTCGCCGGTGGGCATGTCGTTCACCGCGGCCTTGGCGGCGGCGAAGGTGTCGGCCAGGCCGTCAGGCACGGTGCCCGTCCACGAAGCCAGCTCGTAGCCGGGGCGTGCGGCGTCGGCCGCGCTGTCGTCTGCTGCGGACAGGTCCAGCGACAGGTGCAGCGAGGTCAGGACGCGCAGGAAGCCCCGCGCGGCGCAGAAGGCGTCACCCGGCCCGGCGTCGGCGACGCCGGTGAACACGCTGCGCCGGTTCTCCACCTGGGCGGCGAAGACCGCCTGCGCCAGCAGCTGCGAGCCCACGCCGCGGCGGCGCCGGTCGGGGCGGACGTGGAGTTCCAGTTCTGCCAGGTGTTCCTGCCCCCGGGGCGTGAACAGCCGCAGCCCGGCCACGCCCGTGACCGAGCCGTCCGGCTCGGCAGCCAGCCAGAGCAGCCGACGGCTGTCCGGCCTGGCGGCGGTGAGCCGGGCGTGCACCTGCTTCGGCGTCGGCGGCCGGTCCGGCAGGTCGTGCTTCAACGACGCGGCCATGACGGCGTGCCAGGAAAGTGCCTTCTCCGCCGACACCCAGGACAGCGGGAGAATCTGGATCGGGGACGGCAAGGCGGCTCCTTCGGTGCGCGATCACGAGAAGTCACGCTAGGTGCGTCGGTCTCCCCCGCGAATCGGGAACGATGACGTAATCGCCGGCCCCGCACTTGCCGCCCTATCAGTCGGAGATCCCGCGCAGATCCGCCTTGGATAGCCTGGCGTCCGTGCTACATGGGAGACAGGCAGAGCTGGAGACGGTCACGCGGCTGCTTGACTCCGCCCGAAACGGGGCCAGCGAAGCCCTGGTGATCCGTGGTGAGCCGGGCATCGGCAAGACGGCGCTGCTGGACGAGATCGCCTCCCGCAGCGGCATGCCGGTACTGCGCGGCCTGGGCATCGAGTCGGAGGCCGAGCTCTCCTTCAGCAGCCTCCACCTGTTGTTCCACCCGGTCCTGGCCGAACACCTGCCCACGCTGCCCGATCCCCAGCGGCAGGCGCTGGAGGGCGCTTTCGGCCTGAGCGCCGGTCCGCCGGCCGACCGCATGCTGGTGGGCCTGGCCGTCCTGACCCTCCTGTCCGGAATCGCCGAACAGGCTCCCCTGCTCTGCATCATCGACGATGCGCACTGGCTGGACCGGCCATCGGCCGAGGCTCTGCTGTTCGCCGCCCGCCGGCTCGGGGCCGAAGGCGTGGCCGTGCTGTTCGGCGTCCGCACCGGTGGCCTGCCCTTCCCCGCGCCTGGCCTGCCCGAGCTGCACCTGGACGACCTGTCGCCCGACGCGGCCGCCGCGCTGGTGGACGAGCGGGAACGCGGCCTGGAGCCCGAGGTGCGGCGGCGCGTTCTGGCCGAGGCGAGCGGCAACCCGCTGGCGCTGATCGAGCTGCCCGCCGCCCTGCGCACCGCCCAGGCGACCGACGTGTTGCCGCTCACCAACCGCCTGCAACTGGCCTTCCACGCCCAGACCCTCCGCCTGTCCGCGCCCACCAGGGCGTTGATGCTGGTCGCCGCCGCCGACGACACCGGTGACCTGGGAGTCGTGCTGCGGGCGGCCGCGAGTTCGGGCGCGGGCGTCGAACACCTGCCGCCGGCCGAACAGGCGGGGCTGCTGCGGGTGACCGGTCAACGCCTCGGTTTCCGCCACCCGCTGGTCCGCGCGGCCGTCTACCACGGCGCCCCGCTCGACCAGCGGCTGCGCGCCCACCAGTCGCTGGCCGATGCCGTGGCGGAGCCCGACCGGCGCGCCTGGCACCTGGCCTCGGCCGCCACCGGCCCCGACGCCCGCGTCTCCGCCGAGCTGGCCCGGACCGCGAAGCTTGCCGCGGCGCGCAAGGGTTTCGCGGCCGCGGCAGCCGCCTACGAACGAGCCGCGCAGCTGGCCGAGGACCGCGACGAGGGCGCTCTGCTGCTGGCCGACGCGGCCGAGGCGGCCATGGAGGCCGGCCAGCTGTCGCGCGCCCGAGCCCTGGCCGAGCGGGCCCTGCCCCACATGAGCACACCCGACGCCCGCCTGGCGCTGGTCCGGGCGCACGCCACCGCCGTGGCCGGTCTCGGCCTGCTGCACGAGGCGCAAGGGCTCCAGTTGGCGGAAGCCACCCGCTTGGCCGAGACCGACCCGCGCCAGGCGGTCGCCATGATGCTGGACGCCCTGCACACCACCTGGTTCTCCGCCGATCGCGAGCTGATCGCCGCCACCGCCGCCCAGATCGATCGCCTCCACCTGCCCGACGACGATCCCGCCTGGCCGGTCCTGCAGCTGCAGCGCTGGCTGACCGCCCTGGCGATGGGCGCGGACACCGAGCGCCTGCCCGAACTCGCCAAGGTGATCGCGCAGGTCGCCGAGTCGCCCGCACGCGATGCCAGGGACCTGCTCATGACCTGCGGCATCGCCCTGATGGGCGGCCTGGACCGGCAGGCGCTGGAATTGGCCGCGCGGGTGTCCGCCGACGCCCGCGACCAGGGCCGGGCGGGCATCATGCCCTCCGCCCTGTACTACATGGCGATCGCCCAGACCTTCCTCGGCCACCACCGCAGCGCGATGACCAGCGCGGCCGAGGCGCTCGACATCGCCGAGGCCACCGGCCAGCACCATTGGGCCAGCCACGCCGCCGGCACGCAGGCCTACCTGCTGGCCATCCGGGGTGCGCAGGACGATTGCCGTCGCCTGGCCGGACGTGCGCTGGAGTACGAGGGCGGCGGGGTGCACCGGGCCCGGTGGGCGCTGGGCCTGCTGGAGCTGGGCTGCGGCAGAGCGCAGGAAGCGCTCGACGAGCTGATGGCCCTGTACGACGGCACCGCTCAGCACCAACTGCCCGCCGAATACAGCCTGCCCGACCTGGTCGAAGCCGCGGTGCGGCTCGGCCGCCACCAGCTGGCGGCCGAGGCGCTGGCCCGTTTCGAGCGGGTGGCCCGACGGGCTCCGGAGCCGGCGGTCGAGGCGCTGCTGCACCGCTGCCGCGCCCTCCTGTCCCCAGCGGAACACACCTTCACCCGGGCTCTGCAGCTACACGAGCGCGACAGCCGCGGCTTCGAGCACGCCCGCACCCGGCTCCTGTACGGCGAGTGGCTCCGCCGGTCACGCCGCAAAACCGAGGCACGCGAGCAACTCGCGGCTGCCCTGGAGATCTTCGACCAGATCGACGCACGGCCGTGGGCCGAGCGCACGCACGGCGAACTGACCGCGGGCGGCGCGGCCACGGCGGCGCGGCGAGGACCCGGCGTGCTGGCACTGCTCACCCCGCAGGAGCTGCAGATCGTCAGGCTCGCGGCGCAAGGGCTGTCCAACCGGGACATCGCAGCCCAGCTGTTCCTCAGCCCGCGAACGGTCGGCCACCACCTCTACCGGGCCTACCCCAAGCTGGGCGTCAGATCGCGCCGCGAACTCGCCGCAGTCGTGCAGCCGGATGGCTGAAGCCGCGTCGTACGTCGGCCTGAAAAGGCCCGCTGCCCAACGCTTTGCGCCGGACAGCGGGCTCTCGCGCCGTCAGCGATGACCGGATTCGCCCTCGGTCTCCACAAGGGACAGTCACCTGCCGCTTTCACGCCATCATCGGCACGCCGCGCACGGCACGTCGCAACCTCACCTGGCGGCGGCATGGGACGGAGAGGGCTCCGTCATCCATGCCGCCGCCGGGTTCGGCGGGTCACGCTCCTGGGCGCCGGGCCAGCTCGGTGACGGCGTCGGCGACCGGCGTGGGGCCGTCGGTGAGCTCGACGATCATCCGGTTGAGCTCGGGCTCGCTCAGCGCAGCCGCGATGAATCCCGCGACGTCGTCGCGGTGTACGGAGCCGTACTCGATCGCGGCGCCGGCCGTCACGCGGCCGGTTCCGGGATCGTCGAGCAGCTGCCCGGGGCGCACGATGAGCCAGTCCAGATCGGTGCGGGCCAGGTAGGCGTCGGCGGTCTTCTTGACCCGGATGTAGTGCTCGAACCGCTCGTTCGGCTCCTTGCCGCGCCCCGCCTCGGGGAACGCCGAGACCAGGACGAACCGGGGCACGGCGGCGCGAGCGGCCGCGTCCGCGGCCTTCTCCAGGCCCTTGCCGTCGATCAACGTGGTCTTGTCCATGCCGGTGCCGTGCGCACCAGCGGAGAAGACGATCGCGTCGTGGCCGGCGAACTTCTCGGCGAGATCGGCCACCGAGTCGGCGATCAGGTCGCCGTGGATCGGCGTCGCACCGGACAGCCGCACCGTCTCGGCCTGCGCCGGCTCGCGATGCATGCCGGTCACGTCGTCACCGCGCGCCGCGAGCAGTGCCGCGAGGCGCCGCCCGACGCCACCGGCCGCACCGATCTGGAAAACCCTCATGCGTCAGTCCTACTCCCCCGGCTCATGCGCCGATGGTGGCGGTGTCGATCACGAAGCGGTACCGCACGTCGCTGTTCTCGACGCGCTCGTAGGCCGCGTTGACCTGGTCGGCGGAGATCAGCTCGATCTCCGCGCCGATGCCGTGCTCCGCGCAGAAGTCCAGCATCTCCTGGGTCTCGGCGATCCCGCCGATCATCGACCCGGCCAGCACCTTGTTACCACCCAGCAGCGAGAACGCGTTGTAGGACAGCGGTTCACCGGGAGCCCCGACGTTGACCATCGCGCCGCCCACCCGCAGCAGCCCGAGGTAGGCGTCGATCGGGAGCTTCGCCGAGACCGTGTTGAGGATGAGGTCGAAACGCCCCGCCAGCGCCTCGAAGGTCGTCTCGTCACTGGTCGCGAAGTAGTCGGTCGCGCCGAGCCGCAGGCCGTCCTCCTGCTTCTTCAGGCTCTGGCTGAGCACCGTCACCTCGGCCCCCATCGCTGCGGCCAGCTTCACCGCCATGTGCCCCAGCCCGCCGAGCCCGATCACGGCGACCTTCTTGCCCGGGCCCGCGCCCCACTGGCGAAGCGGCGAGTAGGTGGTGATGCCCGCGCACAGCAGCGGCGCGGCGACGTCCAGCTCGATGCCGTCCGGGATCCGGCACACGAAGGCGTCCTTCACCACGACCTGCCGGCTGTAGCCGCCGTAGGTGTTCTCGCCGTCGAAGCCGACGCCGTTGTAGGTCTGGACGTTGCCCTTGACGCAGAACTGCTCGCTTCCGGCCCTGCAGTACTCGCACTCGCCGCAGGAGTCGACCATGCAGCCGACCCCGACCCGGTCGCCGACCTGGTACTTCGTCACGGCCGAACCGACCGCGGCGACCACGCCCGCGATCTCGTGCCCGGGAACCATCGGGAAGATCGCCTGACCCCAGTCCTCCTTGGCCTGGTGGATGTCGCTGTGGCAGATGCCGGCGAAGGCGATGTCGATCAGCACGTCGTCCGGCCGCAGGTCACGTCGCGTGATCGTCGTCGGCTCCAGGGGTGCGCCCGGCGACTGCGCGACGATAGCGTGCGTGATCGTGCTCATGAATCCTCCAAGGAACAGCAGTGCAGCAGGCCCCGATCATGTAAGAGGCCTCTTACATTGGAGACGTAAGAGGCCTCTTACATATTCCGAGCGGAAGATGTGATCCACGACATGGGCGGTAAGTACCACCACGGCGACCTCCGCGCCGAGCTCGTGCGCGTCTCGCTCGACCTGATCGCCGAGCGGGGCCTGGCCGGCTTCTCGGTGGCGGAGGTGGCGCGGCGGGCCAAGGTCAGCCCGGGCGCGCCGTACCGGCACTTCCCCGAACGGGAGAGCCTGCTCGCGGCCGCCGCGACCGCCGTCGCGTGCCAGCTCGCGGAACGCGTGCAGAAAGCCGTTGACACCCGAGAAGATCCCGTGGACGCACTCGCCGCCGCGGCCGGGGCTTACACCGAGTACCTCCTCGAACGCCGCGCGGGCATGAACGTCATCTACGCGGACGACCTGCAGGGCCCCAAGCACGCCGAGCTGCACGAGCAGACGCGACGGCTGACCGATCAGTTCCTGATGCTCTGCCTGGCCGTGTCAGACGGACCGCAGGAAGCCCTCGAACTGATGGAGCAGCTGTTCGCCCAAGCACACGGCTACGGCATGTTCTGGCTCGACGGCGTCTTCACCAAGCAGGGCTACTCCCCTGAGCTCGTCGTCCGGAAGTCCACCACGGCCGCGCGCATCGTGATCGAAGGGCACCGACACGCCTCGCCCGGCACTCCCGCGTGCTCACGAAAGCAGCCATGACCGATGAGCTGCTGAAATCATTGGGAGACAAGAGCGTTCGCCCTGCCGTTCTCGTTGCCGAGAACGGCAGGGCGTGAGCCTTACCGATCGGGCGTCGCGTCGAGGCTGCGCAGCTCGCGCACGCTCTCGGCGAGCGTGCGGTCGCCGAGCGAGTCGAGCACCGCCTGCTCGGCCTCGGCCGTGAGCGTGGCGAAGTACTCACCCGCGCGCGCGGTGACCAGGCACATTTCCTCCGCCTCCGGCGAGCAGGCCCACAGGGGCTTGTCGCCGACGGCGCAGCGGTAGATCTCCGCCAGCGTGATCTGGTCCGCCGGCCGCCCCAGCCGGGCCCCGCCGGCACGGCCCTTGGCGCAGACGACCAGCCCGGCATTCGCCAGCGGGACGAGCAGTTTGCGGACCAGGCTCGGGTTGGCGCTCAGGCTGTTGGCCAGGTGGGCCGAGCTCAACGCGGCGGAGTCGCCCTCGGCGGCGATCGCCAGGAACAGCATCACCTTCAACGCACGGGAGAACCGGATGTCCAACATGGTCTCCACCCCCGCCCGCCAGATCGGGATCGACGTCAGCGTCCACCCCAGAATAGCAACCATCACAGTTGCACTTCTCGGCGCTAAATGTATCTTTGACTTGAACACTTAAACGCGGGCGAGCGCCCGCAAGCACACGGCAGGAGATCGACACGGTGAGCACCCGCGCAGCTCAGGCACTGTCCCGCCCGTTCACGTTGGGTTCGGCCGAGCTGCCGAACCGGATCGTCATGGCACCCATGACCCGCCAGCTCTCGCCCGGCGGCGTTCCCGGCGAGGACGTGGCCGCCTACTACGCGCGCCGCGCCGCGGCGGGGACCGGCCTGATCATCACCGAGGGCACCTTCGTCGACCACCGGTCCGCCGGTTTCAGCGACGGCGTCCCCCGCTTACACGGCGAGCAGCAGCTCGCCGGGTGGGCCCGCGTTGCGGAGGCGGTGCACGCACACGGCGGCAAGATCATGCCCCAGATCTGGCACGTGGGGATCCAGCGGCCGGCGGGCGCCCCGCCGTTCCCGGAAGCCCCGCCCGTGGGACCGTCCGGGCTCGCGCTGGACGGCACGCCCGGAGCCGGCGAGGCGATGACGCTGTCCGACATCGACGACGTCATCAGCGCTTTCGCCGACGCCGCGCAGGCGGCCGAGCGGATCGGCTTCGACGGCGTGGAACTGCACGGCGCGCACGGCTACCTCATCGACCAGTTCCTGTGGGAGCGCACCAACCAGCGCACCGACGCCTACGGTGGCGACCTGCTCTCCCGGGCCAAGTTCGCCGCCGACATCGTGGCCGCCGTCCGCGAGCGGGTCGCGCCGGACTTCCCCGTCGTGCTGCGGTTCTCCCAGTGGAAGGCCAACAACTACGACGTCCGGCTCGCCGAGGATCCGGGCGAGCTCGAGGCCGTGCTGACCCCGCTGGCCGACGCCGGAGTCGACGCCTTCCACGCCTCCGGACGCCGCTACTGGCTGCCGGAGTTCCCCGAATCCGGGTCGGACCTGAACGTCGCCGGATGGACGAAGAAGCTCACCGGCAAGCCGGTCATCACCGTCGGCTCGGTCGGCCTCGACAAGGTCTTCGAGCCCGGCGCCCTCACGGGAGCCGGCGCAGCGGTGGAGAGCATCGAGCGGCTCGCCGACCACCTGGAGCGAGACGAGTTCGACCTCGTCGCCATCGGACGCGCGCTGCTCTCCGACCCGGAGTGGGCCGACAAGGTCCTCAACGACCGCCTGACGGAACTCGTCCCGTTCAGCAAGGACGCGCTGCAGACCCTGCACTGACGAGCGGATCCGCGGAAGGGCGGGCGTTGACGTCAGCCGAAAACGCCCGCCCCGCCGCACTTCGCGCCGCGCCGCCTCGATCGGCAGATAGTCCATAAAGGACTAAGGGAATCCCGGACGGAGGCGGGGCCGCGGTGTCGATCCAGACGATGCGTTCGGCGGCCACTCCGAGACGACCATCTCCACCCCTTCCCTGCTGCAGGCCCGGTCGTCCGCCAGCAGCCGCAACCCCTCCTCGGTGGGCCGCGACTTGCGCGCCATGCCGCCTTCGGGGTCGGGGAAACGCTCGACGAGTCCCCGCTTGAGCAGCGACGCCACCTGGCGGTTGATCGTCGAGGCGGAACGCCTCCGCGAGCTCCCCGAGCGACATCGACTCCGAGACCTCGAGCCGGGTGAACAGAAGGTAGGCGGACCGGTCCAGCCGCTGCCCGGGGCGGGACTGCCGAACGGACAGGTGATGCCTGGCGAACAGCGACAGCTCGCGTTCCAGGGACGACCAGCCGGAGCAGCCTCGCCGCAGGCCGCCGGAACCCACACCCGGAGGAGGACACCGCGTGAAATCCGACGTCCACTGCCCGTTGTGCACATAGGACTCTCCTAAGTGCACAGCGGACGACGGAAGGTACAGGCGAGTTCGGGGGCGGATGACGCTCGACGGGCAGACCGGCGATGAGGCCGGGCGGACCGGCACCAGCGGACCTCGGCCTGGACTGAGTAGGCTGGCCTCGATCGCATCCGCCGGGCGCTCGCTCGGCCCACGCATGCTCCGACCGCCCAGGAGGTCCTCGTGCCCGAATGGCGTCCCCTGCGCAAGCGCCCCCGGCGCACCCCGGAGCAGTCTGGGCCCGCCGCTCCCGAGCACTCCATGGACCCCCGCTCCGCCGACGAGCGGCCGCTGGCGGACCGGCCGCTGATCGACACCGCGATCTACCGCGACGGCGTCCGGACCGCCACCCCGTCCAGCCTCGCCGAGACCTACCGGCTGCTGCGGGACGAGCCCGGCATGATGGCGTGGATCGGGCTGTACCGCCCCGCCGAAGAGGAACTGCTGGCCGCCGCCGAGGAATTCGACCTCCACAAGCTCGCCGTCGAGGACGCGATCGTCGCCCACCAGCGCCCCAAGATCGAGCGCTACGGCGACACGCTGTTCGTGGTGCTGCGCGCCGCCACTTACGTGGACGAGGCCGAAGAGGTCAGCTTCGGCGAACTGCACCTGTTCATCGGCCCCAACTTCGTGCTCACCGTCCGCCACGGCCAGTCCCCCGACCTGTCGACGGTGCGCCGCCGCATGGAGGACGACCCGGATCTGCTGCGGCGCGGCCCGGAGGCCGTGCTGTACGCGGTGCTGGACAACGTCGTCGACGGCTACGCGCCGGTTATCGCGGGCCTGCAGAACGACATCGACGAGATCGAGACCGAGGTCTTCGAGGCGAACCCGAACGTTTCGCGGCGCATCTACGAGCTGTCCCGCGAGGTCATCGAGTTCCAGCGGGCGACGCAGCCGCTGCTGGCCATCCTGCGGAGCCTGGAGGCGGGCTTCCAGAAGTACGGCATCGACGAGGAGCTGCAGCGCTACCTGCGCGACGTCGCCGACCACGCCACCACGGTCGCCGAGCGCGTCGACGGGTTCCGCCAGATGCTCAACAACATCCTCACGGTCAACGCCACGCTGGTCACCCAGGCCCAGAACGAAGAGATGAAGCGGATGACCGAGGCCAGCTACGTGCAGAACGAGGAGATCAAGAAGATCTCGTCGTGGGCGGCGATCCTGTTCGCGCCCACCCTGATCGGCACGGTGTACGGGATGAACTTCGACTTCATGCCCGAACTCCACTGGGGCCTTGGCTACCCCTTCGCGGTCGTCCTCATGCTGGCGGTCTGCCTGAGCCTCTACACGATCTTCAAGCGCCGCAACTGGTTGTGAGCCGGAGCCCGTGCGGCGGGCGCTTACCGGGTGTCGCCGAACCGCGCCAGCAAGCCGCGTCGCAACAGCCACTGTATGGCCGCAACTACATCCTCCTTGGCTGGGCTTTTCTGGGCATACCACCAGTGGAACACAATGCCCAGAAAAGCCCAGCGAATGTAACCAGGTGAAGGCCATCGCTCAGAACGCCGAGGGCTGATGAGTCAACGCACCGGTGTTGCGTGATCAGGCGTCGCCCGTGGCCGCATCAGCGGTTGAACCACACCAGACGCGCGCGGATGCGGTTGCCGACGTTGAACCCGTGAAGCGCGCTTTCCGGTGCTGACAGGCCCATCCGCAACCCGCCGCCGACAGAGACGACCTCCACATGATCAGCAAAAGCCATACCCCAGGCGGCAATTCGTCCATCAACCCGGTCGCCGTACTCCTGCACTATGGCGAACAGCCGAGGCGCCTCATCAGCGACGGCCTTGCTCCGAGCCTACGGCGCGGACGTCGAGCACGTCGACCGCATGTCGTCGCTTGCCGCACGAACCGATCAAAGCACCTGGTGGGCACCGTTCGGCGATGTACTACCCAACTGGTTCAAGACCTTCGTCGGATTGGAAGGACTCGCCACCGCCGAGTCCACCTACGGATCGTTAATCCTGCCGGGCCAACTCCAAACCCCTGAATATGCCGCCGCTTTGCTGCAAGGCAATCTCCGAGTCCCGCCGATGGATGCTCCGCAAGTAGTCCGCGCCCGCATGGCCCGGCAGCGACTCACCGACGACACCAACCCGCTGAGGTTCCGCGGCATCATCGAGGAGTACGCACTCGACCGCATCATCGGCGGTCCTCAGGTCATGCGAGCCCAACTGGAGCACTTGCTCGAGTTGATGCGACGCGACAACGTCGAGCTGCACGTCATGCCGGTGAGCGTGCCCGTTCACGACGGACTTGACGGGGACTTTCTACTGCTGGACTTCACGGAAGCACAGAGCATCGGCTACATCGAGTACCCCACTGGCGCGATCTACGTGCAAGACCAAGATCAGGTTGCGGCATACAATCTGTCCGTAGAGCGGCTGTGTTCTGCCGCGCTGTCGGTGTCCGATTCCGCCGATGTCATTTCGGCACGCATCGCCACCTTGGGTACGAGTTCGGAGGACTGAGATGACCATCGCTGACAACCTCGCCTGGCGGACGTCCACCCGCAGCAGCAACGGCGAAAAGTGCGTCGAGGTCGCGCCAACAGCCGACGGCGTGGCAATTCGGCACAGCAAGCACCCCACCGCTGGCACGATCACCTTCTCAGTTATCGAATGGACTACCTTCGTCCGCGAGACATGCAGCAGCTTATCCAGCAACAACGGGGTCGCCATCGTCACCAAGATCGGCACGGACACGTTGGTCAAGTCGCTTCGTACTGCAACCGAACTGCGCTTTAACGAAGCCGAATGGACTGCCTTCGTTGCTGGCGCAGGAGCGGGCGAGTTCGACTTCGCAGGCCAACGCTCTCTGAACAGGTAGGACACCCGCGCAGGCCGCCCGACCCACAGCGTGGCACACGGATTGCACAACGCTCGCTACACGGAGGGTCGATGTCGTCGATGGCCCGAAGACACTACCTCCAGCCTTGAGGCCAGCACTGAAGATGTACATGGTGAGCTGACGTTGGTGGCTGACACGCGCTCGATGTTCGACGTACGTCGCCAACAGCGGTGCATCACGCTCCGTGCCCAGTGCCTACCACACTGCCATTCATGGCTACCAACGATCCACATGGCAAAACCCATCCGTGTCAATTCCGGTCGACTCTTGGCTCTGGCACGGTTTCCGTGATGGACCCGGGCGTTGCCCGCTGGCCACATAGTTGATCATGTACTCGGTGTGCTGATCTTGGAGTGCTCGGGG
>NZ_JBFAKG010000054.1:0-72761 GCF_040655595.1 Saccharopolyspora sp. NPDC050389 | reverse complement strand
CGGCTACCTACTCGCAGCCCTCGGGCCCGCTGCCATCGGCGCCGTCCACAGCAGCAGCAACGGGTGGACAGAACCCCTGATTCTGCTCCTCGCCCTCCAGATCGTTCAGTTCATCTCCTCCTGGAACGCAGCCCGACCACGCCTCCTTGACTAGCGCAACGCCCTAAGACGACGAGAAGATCCGACCGACCGCGGATCGGCCAATCACCGCAACGGCAGCTCAGAGAAGACGATGCAGACCAAGTGTTGGCACCGACAGCATCCTGTTCCCTGCCCGTACCTGATGGGCGCTGTCACCGGCCTGATCACTGCGCTGTCCCGGCGGGCGACCGTAGGCACAACCCCGCTACGCCCGGAGGACGTGCCCGGCACAACCACGCGCGAATAGCGGCTTTCCAAGCACTACCTAGGAGCGGTCGGATCCGCGTGTGCATCGAGTTCGAAAACCGATGCGAGGCAAGACATTCGCGTAGCCAGAGTTCCGGCTCGCTGTGGCGCCCATCGCGCCGGTAAAGGAGGTCCACGCCGACGAGCCAATCGGTGTGCTCGTAGCGTCGAGGTGGAGTCGACGAACTCCCCTGACGCGAGGCCATCAACGACGAACTGACGCGGAACGGTGGCCCAGCCGAGACCCGCACGAGCCATCTCCATCAGGGCACCGTAGTCGTGGATACACCACGTTTGCGCTGTCTGCAAGTACTCAGCCGTGGGACGCAGCGCTCCGGCCTCCGCGTAGAGAAGGCGCCGATGCTCGCGCAGATCCGCGAACGACAGTCGTCGGCGTCCTGCAAGTACGTAACTGCGATGCGTCACGTGCATGGCGATCAGGTTGCCGAGCCGACGGAACCCAAGTGATCTGTCGTAGTCGGGATCGGTGAACGCCACCCCTATAGCGGCTCGGGCGGCCAGCACGTCCTCGCTCAGACGGCCGGTTCCGAGCGGGCTGCGCAAGAACAGGTTGGTATACGGGTAGCGGCTCGCAAACTCCTACAGCGGCTCGACGATCGTCCGCAACGGCACGCTCACGCTGATCGTCAGCGAGTCAGCGGTGCCCGCGGCAAATGCAGCGGCCTGCGACTCGAAGGCCCGCGCACGATCGAGGACGGTCCGTGCCTCCGGCACCACTCGCTCTCCGGTGGGAGTCAGTCGGGGGATCCGCGAGGACCGGTCAAACAGGTCCAGCCCGAGCTCGATCTCCAGTTGAGCGATTGCCTCCGAGAGCGAGGATCGCGCCTTCCCCAAGATGCGGGCGGCTGCGGAAAAGGAGCCGGCCTCGGACGCCACGACGAACGCCTCAAGACGGTCCAGGCTAAATACCACGGCCTACCTCCATCCATCGCGGTGTCGGCCAGGTCGTGACGGTGAGGATCGACGATGCCCATGACGTACTTGCCGTCGCCGTCATCGTGGAAGAACAGGAAGGCCGGGTGCATCAAGAGGTGCTTGTCGCCGAACTCGTAGGGCACCGCGAAAGCGTGGCGGCCGGACGAGGGGTTGCGGTACCAGCCGACCAGGGTCTCGACGTCGAGTTCGGCTCCGAGGACGGACGTCCCCACGCGCAAGCCATCTGTCGGACGTTAGGAACCGGCCTCTGCGAAACCGTGCCGCGCTGTGGTCAGCAGAGCACCACCCTCTTTGAGGCACGGGTGAGGGCGACGTAAAGAACTCGATCGTCAAAACGGTCTTGCTTCAGCCCTGCCGCCAGTCGAGCTGATTCAGCGGCGGTGAGTCGTACGCCGACCACTGGCCATTCAAGTCCTTTTGCCTGATGAACGGTCATCCCCGCGACCAGGTGAGGTTGGTTCATACGACGGGCAAGGGCGAGCAGTCGGTTTCGCTGGACGAGTTCTCCTTCTTCTGGCATACGGCGAAGCTGACGTGGGCTTCCGAGTTCGCGGAGAGCTTGCCTGAGCTCCGTGATCGCCGTCGATGCCGCGTGCGCGGTCCCCGGCCGGAGTGTCTCCAAGACTGATGCGAGGATAGCGCCATCGGCGCGAAGACTTTCCGGGTTAAGCCCGAGCAACGCTGCAGCTTCGTCTGCATAGATTGCCGAATGTGCAAAGTGGCCTTTGACGAGTCTGTCAAGCAGAAGGGCGATTGCAGCATCGGTCTGGTTGTCCAGGCGACCGAATGACAGGGGAAGGACGCAGTCAGGGCCGGACCATATGTTGTCCCACTTGTGCGCAAGAACCACGTCGCACCCAGTCGGGTCGTTGATCGTGTCGAGCGCGACCGACCGTTCGGATCGTGCGGCCTCGGCGACCCTGATCATGTCGGGAGTCTTGAAGCGGAACGATGCTGCGACGGGGAACGGCTTGAACCCTTCTTGTTTCACAAGTTGGGGAACAAGGTCCGGACGAGCGCCGCGGAAGTCGTACAAGGCCTGCCAGGGATCGCCGATCACGGTGGTGCTGATCCCAGCGGAGGCCGCGAGGCGAACCAGATCGAGATCGAGCTCGTTCGCGTCGAACACTTCGTCAACAATGATTGCTTTGGTCGTAGCGGTCAGGTAGTTGGCTACCTCGTCTCGGAGTTGGTTGTTCCTGAGGACAGCGCTGATGACCTGGCGGACTTCGGCGTGTGTACATCGTCCGGCAGCAAGGTGGTCTTCGAAGTGCTTCTTGGCGCCGATGTTGTAGTCAGGCCTCCTGATCTTGACGCCTCGCGATCCGACCGTGGTTCCGTACAGTACGGCGACTCGTCGGTAGTCCATCACCTTCGACATCCAACGAGCTCCGGTCTGTCCCCTCCAAGTGTCTAGAACGGTCAGCTCGGTGTGATCGCCCATCCAGGAGATGGCCCGTCGCCGCAGGAGAAACGCCAGGACTTCGCAGTGCAACGTGTCGAGCGTTAGGGCTTGATGTGGCCACGAGAGCGCACCACTACCCCTGTACCGCGCCATAACTTGTCCTCAGTCCTTGACCAGGGGTTTCGTTGACCTCTGTGATCAGGCCATGATCGCGGATCATGATGTTTCGACTGGTGTACCTGGCGTCGGTGACGATGTTCGCTTGGCTGAGGCTGCTCGCCCGGCGTACCGCAGCCAAGAACGTCGAGATCCTGGTGTTGCGGCATGAGCTGGCGGTGTTACGCCGCCAGGTGGGGCGGCGGCCTCGTCTGTCCTGGCCGGATCGCGCCATCCTGTCCGCGCTGGCCCGCCTACTGCCCCGCACCCTGCGACTGGGACGGATCGTCACACCCGGCACGCTGCTGGCCTGGCACCGGCGTCTGATCGCCAAGAAATGGACCTATCCCTCACGGCCTGGTCGGCCACCGATCAGCACCGAACTCCGCGACCTGATCGTCCGCCTGGCCCGAGAAAACCCCACCTGGGGCCACCGACGCATCCAAGTAGAACTGATCGGCCTCGGGCATCACGTCGGCGCGGGAACCATCCGCCGCATCCTCCGGCAATCCCACATCGGCCCCGCGCCGCGCGAGGCGGACACTTCGTGGCGGAGTTTCCTCCGGGCTCAGGCATCCGGGCTGCTGACAGTCGATTCTTTCCACGTCGACACCATCAACCTTCGTCGGCTGTACGTCCTGTTCGTCATGGAGGTTCGTACCCGCACCGTGCACATCCTCGGGGTCACCGCCCACCCCACCGGCGCCTGGACCACCCAGGTCGCCCGCAACCTCCTCATGGACCTCGGCGAACGCATCGCTTCCTTCCGAGTCCTCATCCGTGATCGCGACACCAAGTACACGCCCGCATTCGACGCGGTCTTCGCGTCCGAGCGCGTGAAGGTCATCAAAACCCCGCCACAGACACCACAGGCGAACTGCTACGCGGAACGATTCATCCGCACCGCCCGCGGCGAATGCACCGACCGGCTCCTGATCTACAACGAACGGCACGCCATGGCAGTGCTCAACGAATACACGGACCACTTCAATACCCACCGCCCGCATCAAAGCCTCGACCAGCACCCGCCAGAGCACGATCCGACGACGGTGATCCCGATCGACGCACCGATCCGGCGTCGCAAAGTCCTGGGCGGCGTGATCAACGAGTACACCCGAGCCGCTTGAAGCCCATCAGAAAAACCCCAGACCAACCCCGTACATCGAGTTTTGGCGCCCTACAGGCCCACCGCGGCTGCCGCAGTGGGCCGCATTTCTATGTGACTGCCACCGGCCAGCTATGCCCGATCAGTGGCCATGACACGCCGGGATCGAGCGATGAAGTCCTCGCATCCCAGCGTGGTCAGTCGACGTGAGTGGCGTCGCGGACGGCTCCGACATACTCCTCGACGAGGCCTTCCAACGCCACGATGCCGACTGCGGTCCCAGTGTCGTCCTCCCGTCTGTCCACCTGAGACCACGCACTCCCAGCTCGACCGCCTGCCATCGCTGATCGGCATCACACACATCCGCTTCGGCATACCCCGCTCGACCAACGACTCCCCTACATGCCCATGCACGGGTACTGGCTACTCGACGACCACGCACTCGTCGAGAACATCACCGCCGAAATCCGCATCACCGACGAAGACGAAGTCGCCACCTACCACACACTCACCGACCGCCTCTGGACCGCCGCAGCCGAAGACAACGACGCCCGCCACATCCTGCACCGCCTGTTGAAGACCTGACCGACCCTCGGTCGAACTTCGATGACAAGCTCGACGATTGGAGATCGCCGCCCAACTACCCGAGCGACCAGTCGGCATCACCGTCGGTGACGGCAGGGTTTTCTTCCTGCTGGCTTTCCAGGCGGCGATCATGATCGCGAACGGGATCTTCCGGCCTCCAGTTCGGCGTTGCGCTCACGGACGGCGTTGAGCTCGAGTTCGAGCTCGGCGACGCGGAATGCGATGGTCAGCACCGTGTGCCCTTGATCGAGGAGTTCGCGGACGCGGGCGGCGAGTGCGAGCTGCGCCCGGCTGTAACGGCGGTGCCCGCCGCTCGAACGCTCCGGTTCGACCAGGCCGGCGCCGTCAAGGCTGCGCAGGAAATCAGGCGTGACACCAAGCATTTCGGCCGCCCGCCCCATGGTGTAGGCCGGGTAATCGGCGTCGTCGAACGCACTGGGCGTGGAGCGGCTGGCCATCAGTGGCCTCCTCTGCAACCTGACCTCTGGCAGGGTTCGGTCCCGGCGGGGCCGAAACCCGCCGGGACCGAAATGGGACCGTACTTCGGGCGATCAGCTCCCGCTCTGCGTGAAGCCTTCGATCACCTTGCGTTCGCTGGAACGGCCCACCGAGATGCGCCGCGGCTTGGACTCCTCGGCGACCGGGATGGTCACCGTCAGCACACCGTCCTTGTAGTCGGCGGCGATGTTGTTCATGTCCAAACCATCGCCCAACAACAGCTGGCGGCTGAACGTCCCGCGCGGCCGTTCGGCGGTCAGGTAGCTCGCCTCACCCTGCTCGCTACCGTGGGCAGGCGTCCTGCGCTCAGCCCGCACCGTCAGCGTGTTCTTCTCAGTGGTCAGCTCCAACGAGTCCGAGTCCGCACCCGGCAGGTCGAACTCGATCACGTAGTGGTCACCGAGCCGGTAGACGTCCATCGGCATCGATTGGGGCGTCCGGCTCGCACGCAGCATCTCGTTGGCCAGACGGTTGAAATCACGGAACGGGTCGAACTGCAACAACATCACTCACCCCTTCTTGATGCAACTCACAGACCCGAACAGATCTCATCGGTGCTGCTGACGCTGATCCTGCACCTCCAAGGGAGGAAACCTGGAGCGCCAACACACTTATTCTGGCAATGGCGTGACCGTGTTTCAAGAGGAGCGCGGAAGATTTTTTGCGAAGCCCCACTCGACCCACCTGCAGCACGCTGTCCGGAAACATCCTTCGAAGGCAATTCACCGTCAAGCCCGCGCTAGTCGGAATTCCGCCACCGCGGAAGTCCGACTAGCGCATCCTCAGCTCCCGGACCGCAGGGCGGTGGAGACGACCTGCACCGCTTCGTCCTGGATGCGCGCGAGGTGCTCCGGACCCTGGAAGCTCTCCGCGTAGATCTTGTACACGTCCTCAGTTCCGGATGGCCTCGCGGCGAACCAGCCGGAGTCGGTTTCGACCTTCAACCCACCGATGGGCGCGTTGTTGCCCGGCGCGGTGGTGAGCAGTGCCGTGATGGGATCGCCCGCCAGCTCCGTTGCGCACACGGCATCCGGGGACAGTTTCGACAGGCGTGCCTTCTCTTCCGGGGTTGCCGGTGCGTCGATGCGGGCGTAGCTGGAATCGCCGAACCGCTCGACGAGCTTCCGGTACAGCTCGTCGGGGTAGGACCCGGTCCTGGCGGGGATTTCCGCCGCCAGCAAGCCCAGCAGGATGCCGTCCTTGTCAGTGGTCCACGTGCCGCCGTCGTGCCGGAGGAACGAGGCGCCCGCGCTTTCCTCCCCGCCGAACGCGATCGATCCGTCCAGCAGGCCGGGGACAAACCACTTGAATCCCACCGGGACTTCGACCAGTCTGCGGCCGAGGGTCTCGGCGACCCGGTCGATCATCCGGGAACTGACCAGGGTCTTACCGACCGCGGCACCGGATGGCCAGTCGGGGCGGTGATCGAACAGGTAGTGGATCGAGACCGCGAGGTAGTGGTTCGGGTCGAGCAGTCCGGTTTCTCGGGTGACCACCCCGTGCCTGTCGGCGTCCGCGTCGTTGCCGGTCGCGATCTGGAAGTCGGCCCGCCGGTCGATCAGCGAAGCCATTGCGTACCGTGATGAGCAGTCCATGCGGATCTTGCCGTCCCAGTCCAGCGTCATGAACCGGAACGTCGGATCGATGTGCTGCTGGACGACCGTCAGGTCGAGCCCGTACCGGTCGGCGATCTCGGTCCAGTAGGCGAGGCTGGCCCCGCCGAGCGGGTCGACGCCGAGACCGATGCCGGCGGCGCGGATCGCGTCGAGGTCGACAACCGAAGGAAGCCCGCCCACGTAGGCATCGACGAAGTCGTAGGCGCTCGTGGCCGCCTTGGCACGGGCGTACGCGATTCTGCGCACTCCCTTCAGGTCCTCGGCGAGCAGTTCGTTGGCGCGCCTGGCGATCCAACTCGTCACAGCGGTATCGGCGGGCCCGCCGTGCGGCGGGTTGTACTTGAAGCCGCCGTCCGTCGGGGGATTGTGGGACGGGGTGACGACGACCCCGTCGGAGAGGCCGCTCGCGCGCCCGGCGTTGCGCGCCAGGACAGCCCGGGACAACGCAGGCGTCGGCGTGTAGCCGTCCCGGGCGTCCACGAGCACATGCACGTCATTGGCCGCGAAAACCTCCAGTGCGCTGACGAACGCCGGTTCCGACAGCGCGTGGGTATCTCGAGCGAGGAACAGCGGGCCGTCGATGCCCTGGGCGGACCGCCAGTCGCAGATCGCCTGGCTGGTGGCCAGGATGTGGTCCTCGTTGAAGCTCCGGGTGAAGGACGAACCGCGGTGTCCGGAGGTCCCGAAGGACACGCGCTGTTCCGGCGCAGTGGGGTCGGGGTGCTCGGCGTAATAGGTGGTCACCAAACGTGCGACATCGACCAGATCGGACGGGTCCGCAGGCTGCCCCGCCCTCGGATGCACGGCCATCGAACACCCCTTCCGTTGGCTTCCACTGCGAGGACGCCACAATTCACCATCGAAAAGCGCCCGCGCTCGGTCGATTCTCCCCCACCAATCGGTCACCCGTCCACGAGGCGTTCGAGCGGCTCAGCGCGCTGCACGATCATCCACTGTAGATCGTTTTCGTCCATGCGCGTGCTGCTTCCACAACTCGCAGGTCGGCGCCGCTTGCGCGACCCGCGGCGCGGCGGTGATGCTGGCATCAGCTCGGTCGACACATCCCACCCAGGATTTCGAACCCCGCGCCGATGAGGACGAGGTGGTGCGCGATGAAGGCCGTTCGCCTGCATGAATACGGCAAGCCTCCGGTTGCCGAGGAGGTTCCGGAGCCATCGGTGGCGTCCCCATTGGACGTCCTGGTCGAAGTCGGCGGCGCCGGGCTGTGCCGCACGGATCTCGACCTCATCGAGGATCGATGGGTGGGCATGGTCGGTACCCGACTGCCGTACACGTTGGGTCATGAGAACGCCGGCTGGGTGTACGACATCGGCTCCGGTGTGACCAATGTGGCGCCTGGAGACGCGGTCATCCTCCAGCCGTTGGTCAACTGCGGGCTGTGCCGCGCGTGCAGATCGGGAAACGACCGGCACTGCGAGCGTTCTCGCACGCCCGGCATCGATTCGGACGGCGGCATGGCTGAACTGATGCTCACCAACGCCATGTCGGTGGTCAAGATTCCGTACACGCTGGACCCGACGAACATCGCGGTGCTCGCGGATGCCGGGCTTGCCGCGTACCACGCGGTGAAGAGCGCGTTGTCGTTCGTGCCGCCTGGCAGCTGCGTGGTCGTGCTCGGCGGAGATGCGCTGGCGCAGATAGGTTTGCAGTGCGTAACAGCGCTCTCGCCTTACGACACCGTGGTCGTCGACCTCTCCGACTGGGGAAAGCGCGGTGGTTCCGGGGCGCCGGAGACCGCCGAAGCTGAACGGCAGCGGATCGACGCGGTGCTCGACTTGACCGCGGGCCGGGGTGCTCACCTCGTTCTCGACTTCCTAGGTACCAATGAGAGCGGAGCGGCCGCACTGGCCCTGCTGCGCAGGGCGGGTGCCTACTTCGTGACCGGCTACGGTGCCGGAATCGAGTTGCCGACCAACGAAATCCTGCAGGCGCATCTCGTGGGGAGGTTGGTCGGCAGCCACCAGGACCTCGACGAACTGATGGGGCTCGTCGCGGCGGGCAAGGTTCGCACCTCGACCTCGGTGTACCGGCTAGACGGCATCGGCGATGCCGTCGCGAGCCTGAGCGCTGGTCGCGTGGCCGACTGGGTGGTGCTCTCCCCGAACGTGGAATGAGCAGCAATTGCTCGTGCCCCGGGATGCAGAACCGCGGCGAGATTCGCCCCTTGGGGCCCGTGCGGGATGGCGGGAGTCTTGCCAGGGTGACGGGTGCGGCGCAACAGCACCAAATCACGAGTGGCGAACGCGGCGGGCAGGTGACGTGGACGACGAGCGAGACCGTGTGGAAGGGGACCGACATGGCCGTCATGGGAGTGAGCAAATTCGAGCGGTTCTTCCGCGCTGCGGCCGGACTGCGCGTCGACAAGAACGATCTTAAGCGCTACAACGACTTCGTCAACCAGAAGCTCTACGACCTGTGCCTCATGGGACGGAACTCCGCGACCGCCAACTCGCGCGACGTGATGCAGGTTTCCGACCTTCCCATCACCAAAGGGCTGCAAGAAAGCATCCAGGCCTTCGACAAGTTGGACGAGGAGATCGAGGTGGAGCCGATCCTCGAGCACCTCACCGCGCAGCCGCCGCTGGAGGTGGAGTTCAGCGAGGAGGCGCGCCAGCGGCTTCCCCATGTGGCGGGAGGCATCAGCGTGGCGCTTGCGCGGACGTTCAAGGCAATCGACCCCGACGTGAAGAACCCGGGCACCGCTGAGTGGGAACGGGTGTTCCTCGTCTTCGATCTGCTTCTGTGAGTTCCCTGAGTCAACCCTTATGCCGCTTGGGTCTGTTCGGCGGGTTCGTGCAGGGCGGGGTTGTAACAGGTTTTGTCGCGCCAGCAGGTCCAGATGACCCGCAGCCAGGCGCGGCCCAGGGTTCTGATGGCGTGCGGGTGTCGTTGGCCGCGTTCACGCGCGGCAATGTAGCGCTGACTGGCCCAGGTGCCGGCTCGGCGACTGTTGTCGAGCCAGGTGACCAGGGATTGACGAGCGTAGCGGTTGGTGGCGTGCCGGAAGGCCACGGTGTGACTCTTGCCCGAGGCACGGGTAACCGGGGCCATGCCGGTCTCGGCGGCGAGCTGCTCGAAACCGGTGGCGCACTCCAGGATCGGACCGACCTCGCCGATGATCTGGGCCAGGTTCAGCACTCCGACACGCGGCAGATCGGCCAGCAATGGCGCGTAGGGGTGCCCGGCGACGGCCTTGGCGATGGCGGTGTCGAGCTGGTCGAGGCCGGCTTGGATGGCGCGCACCAGGGCGGTTTGGGCGCGGACGAGGCCGGCGATGACCGGCTGGCTCAGGCGGCTGGCGGAGACGGGGGCCGAGCGCAGACGGGCCAGCAACTCGGTACCGCTGCGGCGCCCACTGTAGCCGTGGCGTAGGCAGAACGCCTCGATCCGGGCCGGGGTGAGCCGTGCAGCGGCCTCGGGGCTGGGGTAGCGGTCCAGGAACGCCAACGCGATGCCGGAGTGGAGCTTGGCGAAGATCGTCTTGCCGCCGGGCCAGTGCGCGTCCAGCAGGGCCGCCAGCTGGTTGACCGCGGCGATGCGGTGGGCGAGATGGTCGGCGCGTTGCCGGGTCAGCGCCTGCAATTCCAGCGTCCCGGGCATGGTCGGCACCAGCACGGGCAGCCGGGCCGGTGGGCGTCGGTGCGCTGATAGTCGGCCAGCTTGAACGAGTCGCCAGGGTCGTTTTTCGCGCGTGCGGCGCCCCAGCGGGGCCTGGCGGCGTGAAAAGCGTTGGGATGCACCGGAACCACCCGGTGCCCGGATGCCAACAGCCGGTCCACCACCAGACCACGGGTGGTCTCGATCGTCACCGGCAGCTCGGATGGATGGCCGTGGCGGGCCAATCGGGTCAACGCGGAGACGATGCCTTCCTCGGTGTGCGGCACGGCGAAACACGGCGAAGCGGTCAACCCTGCCACCAGCATCGTCGATCACGGTCACATCGTGAGTCGCGGTGCCCCAGTCCCAGCCAACGAACACGGACGATCTGCTCCTTCGAGGTCAGTCAACTACCTCGTCGGAAGCGAGAGCCACAGCCGGAAGCTCATTAATCGGCCCTCTGCGGGGCATGTCCCTGACGCCGGTCCTGGGCCCTCGGCCCGGTGGGGCTGGCGATACTCACAGCGGCCGTCGAACAGCTCGCGAACCAGGCCATGCGCCCACCGGGACCGAGAGGTAACAACCCTACCCGTGAGGGCTGCGGAAGGGATGGTGCCCTAAGAGATCCTTTCAGAATGCGGCGTCAGCCGCATGCGGTGAGGGACTCAGCTTGCACCGCCGCGGGTTCTCAGATGTCGTCTGGCGAGGACAGCCCCGAAGCCGCGTTGGTCATACGTAAGTCGGGGATCCCACAGACCAGACGGCAGCTGAGGTTCCGCCACCCGCACCGCCACGCAAACCCATTCTGCAACCACCCCTAATGAGCGGACGCGCTTGTCGTCAAGCCGCTTGCGCGCGCTGCTCTCCCTCCTCGTAGGAAATGTGCAGGTCGTCGTTGACGACGGACACCCGCAAAACGCCGCCCTCGCGGGCTTCTCCGCGCAGGAGCGCGCGACCGATCCTGGTTTCGACCTCATGCGCGATGAAGCGGCGCAGGGGCCGGGCACCGTAGACCGGATCGAACCCCTGCTCTGCGATGAGCTGGCGGGCCTCCTCGGTCACCTCGAGCGTGATCCGCCGCTCCGCCAGGCGCCCGCGCAGATCGTCGAACTGCAGGTCCACGATCTGCTCGATCTCGGGCAGCGACAGCGGCCGGAACAGCACGATGTCGTCGATGCGGTTGAGGAATTCCGGGCGGAAGTGCTGCCGCAACTCCGCCATCACGCGATCCCGCGCGTCCGGTTTGATCTCGCCGCCGACGACGCCTTCGAGCAGGTACTCCGACCCGATGTTGGACGTCATGATGATGACCGTGTTGCGGAAGTCCACGGTGCGTCCCTGCGCGTCGGTGATCCGCCCGTCGTCGAGGACCTGGAGGAGGGTGTTGAAGACCTCGGTGTGGGCCTTCTCGACCTCGTCGAACAGGACCACCGAATAGGGTTTGCGCCGCACGGCCTCGGTGAGCTGCCCACCTTCCTCGTACCCGACGTAACCGGGCGGCGCGCCGACCAGCCGGCTGACGGTGTGCCGCTCCTGGTACTCGCTCATGTCGAGCCGGACCATGTTCTCCTCGGAGTCGAACAGGGTCGCGGCCAGCGTCTTCGCCAGCTGCGTCTTGCCGACACCGGTGGGGCCGAGGAACACGAACGACCCGATGGGCCGTCGCGGATCCCGGATGCCGGACCGGGCGCGGATGATCGCGTCGGTGACGAGCGACACCGCCTCGTCCTGGCCGATCACCTTCTCGCGCAGAATCTCGTCGAGGCGCAACAACTTCTCGCGCTCGCCCTCCTGCAGGCGCGCGACGGGAATACCCGTCCACACCGCCACGATCTCGGCGATCTCCTCGCCGGTGACGACCTCCCGGAGCAGCTGGTGGTCGCCCTGCTTGCTCGCGAGCTGCTCCTCCTCCGCGGCCAGCCTCCGCTCCAGTCCGGTGATCTTGCCGTACCGCAGCTCGGCCGCGCGATTGAGGTCGTACTTGCGCTCCGCTTCCTCGGCCTCGCGCCGCAGCTGCTCCAGCTCCTGGCGCAGTTCCTGGACTCGCCTGATGGCCTGCCGCTCGGCTTCCCACTGCGCGTGCTTGGCGTCCGCCTCGGCGCGCAGATCCGCCAGTTCTCGACGGAGTTCCTCCAGCCTGGACTGGCTGGCCGGGTCGGATTCCTTTGACAGCGCGGCTTCCTCGATCTCCAACCGGGTCACCCGGCGGGTGAGCTCGTCGAGTTCGGCGGGCATCGAGTCGATCTCGGTGCGCAACCGGGCGCAGGCCTCGTCGACCAGGTCGATTGCCTTGTCCGGCAGGAACCGGTCGCTGATGTAGCGGTGGCTCAGCGTCGCCGCCGTGACGAGCGCACCGTCCTGGATCTTCACCCCGTGGAACACCTCCAGGCGTTCGCGCAGACCACGCAGGATCGAGATGGTGTCCTCCACGCTCGGCTCGTCGACGATGACGAGCTGGAAGCGCCGTTCCAGCGCAGCATCGGTCTCGACGTGCTTGCGGTACTCGTCCAGCGTCGTCGCGCCGATCATGTGGAGCTCGCCTCGCGCGAGCATCGGCTTGAGCATGTTGCCGGCGTCCATCGCGCCTTCGGCCGCACCCGCACCCACGACGGTGTGCAGTTCGTCGACGAAGAGCAGGATGCGCCCCTCGGCGGCCTTGACCTCGTTCAGCACCGCCTTGAGGCGTTCCTCGAACTCGCCCCGGTATTTCGCTCCCGCGACCAGCGACCCCATGTCGAGGGCGAAAACGGTCTTGTCCCGCAACCCCTCTGGAACGTCGCCGTGCACGATCCGCTGGGCCAGCCCCTCCACGATCGCCGTCTTGCCGACGCCCGGATCGCCGATGAGCACCGGGTTGTTCTTCGACTTGCGGCTCAGGATCTGGATCACGCGGCGAATCTCGGCGTCCCGGCCGATGACCGGGTCCAGGATCCCGCGCCGGGCCTCGTCGACCAGGTCCCGGCCGTACTTCTCCAGGGCTTCGTACGCGCTCTCCGGGTTCGCCGAGGTGACCCGCTGGCTCCCTCGGATGCGGGTCAGCGCGGAGAGGAACTCCTCCCGGGTGACGCCGTGCTGGGCCAGCTGTCGCCCCGCTTCGGTCGCCGACCCCTCGTCGATCAGCGCGAGCGCGAGATGTTCGACCGAGACGTATTCGTCCTTGAGCCGCTTGGCTTCGCGCTCGGCGGCGTCCAGCAGCCGGGAGAGGCGCTGCGTAACGTAAACCTGCCCCGGCGTGGCGCCCGGCCCGGTGACCTTGGCGCGTCGCGACAGCGCCTCCCGCACGCCCTTGCGCAATCCGGCGAGGTCGCCGCCGGCTTGTTCGATCATCCGCGGCACGACACCGTCGGCCTGGTCGAGCAGCGCGAGCAGCAGGTGCTCACCGTCGACCTCGGTGTGCCCCATTTCGGTCGCCACGCTCTGCGCGTTCTGCAGCGCCTCCTGGGACTTCTGGGTCAAGCGGTTCATGTCCATCGTGGATCATCTCCAGTACCGGTTCGTCCGGCGGCGTGCGAGGCGGCTTCGAGCCGGCTGATCCGTTCGAGCAGGTCCAACACGAGGCCGATCGCGGCGTAGTTCAACGACAAGCCGCACCGAAGGCGCTGGATCCGGGCGAGGGCAGCGGGCGCATCGGCGTCGAACCACAATCGCCCGTGCACGTCTCGAGAGGCGTCCAGCAGGCTCAACGCCACGAAGCGGCGGACCAGATCCGGATGCAGACCGGCTCGCGCAGCTGTCGTCTCCAGGCTCAACCGATGCGGTCGGGCCAGCGGGTACCGAACCACCGCTCCCTGCGAGCTGGTGCGGCTGCTCGGTGTGGAAGCTGCGCTCATCATGGCCTCCGCGGATCGAAGGTGGATTCCGACGCGAGCTGTTCGAACAGCTCGCGCTCGCGGTCGGTCGGCTTCGGCGGCACCGCGATCCGGACCTCGGCGTAGAGGTCGCCTGGAGATCCGCGCGGGTTCGGCATGCCTTCCCCGCGCAGCCGCAGTCGCCTGCCGCTCGACGAACCGGGCGGCACGCGGACCTTCGCCTCGCCACCCGGCGTGGTGAGCGGGACCATGGCGCCCAGCGCCGCCTCCCACGGCGTAACCGGCAGGTCGACGTAGATGTCCCGCCCGGACACGCGGTATCGGCTGTGCGGCGCGAGGCGCACCACGAGGTACAGGTCGCCCGCCCGGACGTTGCCGCCGCCGCGACCCCCCTGCCCGGGCAGCCGGATGCGCTGGCCATCCACCACGCCCCGGGGAATCGTCACCTCGAAGCTGCGCGGACCCGATGGTCCGGACAGGGTGACGTTCCGCTTGCCGCCGCGGTAGGCCTCCTCAACGGTCAGTTCCAGCTCGGCTTCCTGGTCTGCCCCCGGGATCGGGCCGGCGGCCCCCCGCGCGCCGAACAGGCTGCCGAACAGGTCCTCGAAGTCGACCCCGCCGAAACCCTCTTCAACGCGCACGCCGCCGCGCACGCCGGCCCCGGCCCCGGCACCTCCGCGCCCAGCACCTTGGCCGGCACCGACCCACTCCTCGTAACCCTCCGGAATGGAGCGGAAGTCCGGGCCGAAGCGGTCGTAGCGCTTGCGGGTGTCGGGGTCGGACAGCACGCTGTAGGCCTCGTTGATCTCCTTGAACCGTTCCTCGGCCGACGGATCGGAGTTGACGTCGGGGTGGTGGCGGCGGGCGAGCTTGCGGTAGGCCTGCTGCACCTCGTCGGCGCTGGCGTTGCGGGACACGCCGAGCACCTCGTAGTAATCGCGCGCCATGGGCGCATCACCCCGGCTTCCGGCTCACGGTCACAGCGACGGGGCGCAGCTGGTTGTCGGCGTCGCCGTAACCCGGGCGCAGCACCCGCACGACCGTGCCCGGTTCGGCGTCCGGTGTCTCGACGACGTTGACCACCTCGTGGCGATTCGGGTCGAACGGAACGCCGACCTCGTCCCGGCGCGGGTATCCAAGCTGCGCCAGCAGGCTGACCGCCTGCTCGCGGATCGCTCGCACCCCGTCGATCACCGAACGCGGGTCCGCGTCGGCGTGCTCCAGCGCCAGCTCCAGGTTGTCGATCACCGGCAACCAGGCCGCGGTGACCTTGGCCCGCTCCTCCGCCCGCACCCGCTCCAGCTCGCGGGCGTGGCGCTTGCGCAGGTTGTCGAGATCGGCGAGAGCACGGCGCCAGCGGTCCTCCAACTCCGCGACGTCGGGCTCCTGCCGCTTCGCCTCGGGCTCGGACGGCGCGCCGTCGGAATCGACCCCGGGTTCCTGCTCGGTACCTTCGGCGTCAGGTTCCCAAGATGTCGTCATCGCACGCCTCACATCCGCTCGAAGTCGGCGTCCACCACGTCGTCGGAGTCGTCACCACCCGACTGCGACCCGCCGCCGGAGGCGGCGCCCGCTGCCGCGGTGTGCGCGGCCAGCCCCTGGTAGATCTGCCGCAGGTCGTCGGTCAGCGGACGGACGCGGTCGGGCGACGCCTCGTTCTGCACCGCCTCGCGTGCCTCGTTGATCAGCATCTCCGCGCGGGCCCGCTCGTTCGACGGGGCCGCTTCGCCCAGCTCTTCGAGCCGCTTCTCGACCTGGTAGGCCGCCGAGTCGAGCTCGTTGCGGGCGTCGACGGCTTCACGCAAGCGTTGGTCCTCGGTCCGGTTGCGCTCGGCCTCGGACACCATCCGGTCGATTTCGCTCTTGTCGAGGTTGGAGCTGTCGCTGATGGTGATGCTCTGCTCCGCTCCGGTGTCCTTGTCCCGCGCGGTCACGCTGAGGATGCCGTTGGCGTCGACGTCGAAGGTGACCTCGATCTGCGGTTCACCGCGCGGCGCCGGACGGATGTTCTCCAGGCGGAACCGCCCGAGCACGCGGTTGTCGGCCGCGCGTTCGCGCTCGCCCTGCAGGACGACGATGTCGACGGCCGACTGGTTGTCCTCGGCGGTCGAGAACACCTCGGTGCGGCGCGCCGGGATCGTAGTGTTGCGCTCGATCAGCTTGGTCATCACACCGCCGCGGGTTTCCACGCCCAGCGACAGCGGGGTCACGTCGAGCAGCAGCACGTCCTGCACGTCGCCCTTGAGCACACCGGCCTGCACAGCAGCCCCTAGCGCGACGACCTCGTCCGGGTTGACGCTCATGTTGGGGTCCTTGCCGCCGGTCAGCTTCCGCACCAGCGCTTGCACGGCCGGGATCCGGGTCGAGCCGCCGACCAGGATGACCTCGTCGATGTCGTTCTCGGTGACCTTCGCGTCGCCCATCGCCTGCTTGACCGGGTCCAGGCACCGGTCGACGAGATCGCTGGTCAGCTTTTCGAACGTGGACCGCATGATCGAGCTCTGCAGGTGCTTGGGCCCGGAGGCATCTGCGGTGATGAACGGCAGCGAGACCTGCGTCTGCGACACCGAGCTCAACTCGACCTTGGCCTTCTCCGCCGCCTCGAAAAGCCGTTGCAGGGCCTGCGGATCGTTGCGCAGGTCGATCCCGTTGTCCCGCTGGAACTCGTCGGCCAGGTGGTCGACCAGCCTCCGGTCGAAGTCGTCACCGCCCAAGTGGCCGTCGCCGGCGGTGGCGCGGACCTCGACGACCCCGTCACCGACGTCGAGAATGCTGACGTCGAAGGTGCCGCCACCGAGGTCGAACACCAGTACGGTTTCGTGGGTCCGCTTGTCCATGCCGTAAGCCAGCGCAGCCGCGGTCGGTTCGTTGATGATCCGCAACACCTCGAGCCCGGCGATCCGCCCGGCGTCCTTGGTCGCGGTGCGTTGTGCGTCGTTGAAGTAGGCGGGCACCGTGATGACGGCCTCCGTCACCCGCTCGCCGAGCGCCTTGCCCGCGTCGTCGGCGAGCTTGCGCAGCACCTGGGCGCTGATCTCCTCGGGCGCGTACTGCTTGCCCCGGACCTCGAACCGGGCCAGCCCGTTCTCGCCTTCGACGACGTCGAAACCGACCGCGTCCGCCTCGCTCGCCACCTCGTCGTAGCGGCGGCCGATGAACCGCTTCGCCGAGTAGATGGTCCCCTTCGGGTTCAAGATCGCTTGGCGTCGTGCCAACTGCCCCACCAGCCGCTCCCCGGAATCGGTGAAGGCGACAACGGATGGGGTGGTACGCGAGCCCTCGGCATTCGGGATCACTCCGGCTTCGCCGCCTTCCCAGGCCGCGATCACCGAGTTCGTCGTACCCAGGTCAATGCCGACTGCTTTGGCCATGAGTAGCTCCTGTCAACGAAAGCAGATCGAGTGGCACTGCTGTTCGGACTCGCCTACGCCTTCTCCTTCTGGCGCTCACCACGAGCCTCGACGGACTCGACGGACTCGACGGACTGCTGGCCGGGCACCTGGGCACCGATCTCGACCTTGCGCGGCTTGCTCGCCTCGGCCACCGGAATCCGCAGCATCAGCACGCCCGATTCGTAATTGGCGGAGAGGTTGCCGGGATCGAGGTTCTCCCCCAGGAACAGCTGCCGGGAGAACTCGCCCTGCGGACGCTCGTCCACGAGTACTTCATCGCTTTCCTGGCGCAGCGGACGCCGTGCGACGCGGATGTTGACCACATTGCGTTCCACCGTCACATCCACGTCATCGGGGGCCACCCCTGGCATGTCCAACGCGACGAAGAACTCGTCACCCCGGCGGAAGGCTTCCATGGGCATGGACTGCTGCATGGCACGCGCACCGCGGAACGCTTGTTCGGCGGCCCTGTCCCATTCCCGGAACGGATCGAATCGCATCAGCGCCATTGCCGGACTCCTTGATCGAATCGAAGCGGGCTGGCAACACCAGATCAGGACCTGCCCGCAGGACCGGAGTTAGTCCACAGCCGACTGCGAACACCACATTCCAGCGGCAGATCGGCAAATTCGACACCCACCGCCTGTCCAGGTGCGTGCCGAACTCGCCTGGGCCCACTGCGTGCTAGCTTGCCGCTCGCGCCCCGTCTGCGCGTCCATCCCCGGGGACGAAATCTCTGCCAGGTTTCGGCCTGTCGAAGCAACCGATCGGCCGTGCGCACCGCCGACGACTCAATACCTCGATGCGGACGTATCCGAGTTGTCCCGCCCGTTCCACGGCGTAACGTTGCTAGGCGTAAGAAACACCATCAGGGGAAATCCTATGGACGACCCGAACACCCCTGCGAGACCACGAAACACCAGCACCTGGGCGGCAGCGTCCGGTTCCGGCCTCGACCGCCTGTTCCAGCTGTCGATGACGATGTTCGAACGGCGGGACCAGGAGGGCATCCTGCGCTTGGCGATGTCCTCGGTGCCCGCCCTGGGTGCCTGCCAAGCCCGGTCCGGTTACCTGCTGCGTGATCGGGAGATGATCGAGTTCCTTCACGACGAGCACGATCCGCCGACCGAGCTGGTTGATCAACTCGGCTCACTGGAGGGCGAGGACGGCCCCATCGTTGTACCGGGGGCGACATGGGCGCGGGCCTTCGGCTTGAAGCGTCCCGGTGGTTTGAGCGGCTACCTCGTCGTCACGGGGAAGGCCGAGCCAGATCTCAACGAGCTGTTCCTGCTCACCGTGCTAGCCCAACAGACGGCCGCAGCCGTGGCGAACGCCTCGCTGCACCAAGTCGAACGGGAGCACACTCTGCAACTGAGCCGGTTGAGCGAAGAACTCGCGATAATGAACCAACGTCTCAAGGACGCGGTCGCAGACCTGCAGCGCCGCCAGACCATCCACGATGCCTTCACCCACATCGTGGCCTCGGACGGTCGCGAGAACGAGATCGCGGCCACCTTGCACGAGCTGACTGATCGGGCAGTCGCCGTCGAGGATCGCTTCGGCAACTTGCTGTCGTGGGCGGGTCCTGGCAGACCCGACCCGTACCCGGAACCGAACGTGCGGCGGGAAGAGACTCTCCAACAAGCGACCATCTGCGACGGACTGACGCGTGACCGGGACCGTCTCGTCGCAGTCGCACAACTGCGGCACGAAATCCTCGGGGTTATCGTCCTGTTCGATCCGGGGCCCACGGTCCGACCGCACGTGATCTACGCCTTGGAGCACGCGGCGATGGCCCTCGAACTGCGGCTGAGCCACGCCCGGAATCTGGCCGAGATCGAGCTTCGGTTGCGACGTGATCTCGTCGAGGACCTCCTCGCCGGCACGAGCGACCAAAGCGTTTTCGCCCGGTCCGAGGCGGTCGGCCACAACCTCCACGCGCCGCATTACGCGGTGGCGGTGCAATGGCCCGGCACGGGCACCGAGGATGAGCTCGCCGTCGCTGCCTGGAAGGCCACGAAGAAAGTGGGCATGTCGATCCTCCTGACGCGCCGATCGGGAATGGTGGTCCTGTTCAGCAGCGGCCGACCCGACGGAGACTGCTTCTTCCGCGCGGTCGCCGACGAAATAGGCACCGACGGCGGAGCGATCGGGGTCGGGGGCCGCTGCGACTCGCCGGGAGACTTCGCGCGATCGTTCCAGGAGGCGTTGCGGTCCCTGCGGATCCGCCAACAGTCGCGGCTGAGCAACGGAATCACCTTCTTCGACGAACTCGGCATCTACCGCATCCTCGGCCAGGGCGACGGAGGCGCCGACATCGAAACGTTCGTCCAGGAGTGGCTCGGCTCCCTCCTGGAATACGACCGCAAGCACCACTCGAACCTGGTGCGAACGCTGTCGCAGTACCTCGAATGTGGCGGGAACTACGACGCCACCGCCACCGCTCTGGTCATCCACCGGAGCACGCTCCGGTACCGCCTCCGCCGAATCCGGGAAATTTCGCGCATCGACATCAATGACGTCGACAAGCGTCTCAACCTGCACGTTGCGACCCGCGCGTGGCGAGTTCTCGACGGGGTGACATGAGCGCCGGACGAACCCGTCCGCAGGCTTCCCGGTGCTGTCGCGAGGAATTCCCGCCCGGCTTGAAGATTCAGTGGGTTTGTCCCGAGTCGGAGGTGCTGGCGCCGATCCCCTGCTCGACCCACTCGCGGAGGGCGGGCGCGGGCAACGCGCCGGCCTGGCGTGCGATGACCCTGCCCCTGTCGAGCAGCAGGAGGGTCGGGACGGCCTGAACGGTGAACCGCTGCGACGTGTTGGGCGCCGAGTCGACGTTGACCTTGACGAGCTTCACCCGACCGGCGAGCTCCTTGGCCACCTGCTCCAACGCCGGGCTGACCATCCTGCATGGGCCGCACCATGGTGCCCACAGGTCGACCAGCACGAACAGGGACGACTTCTCGGCGACCTCCGCGAAGTCGGCATCCCCGGCCTCAGCGATCCACGGCATCGGCCGGTGGCAGTTGCCGCATGTGGGGCGCCCCTCGCCCACCGGCGGTATCCGGTTGACGCGTCCACAGTGTTCGCATCGGATCTTCTGCGGTTCCATGCCTTCCCCCACACTCGCGCTCTGCTGCGGCCAGAAGTGCGCCGCCACCACGAGTTTGACGATCGCCGAACCGACATTCCTGCACTGGCGAGGTCCAAATCCGCTGCGGAGATTCGGCCCGGCGGAACGAACGCAGGCCTGCTCAGCCTCGACGGCGAAGGCGCCCACGAGCGGCGCGGAGCTTGCGGCGCAGCGGCCGGAAGGTGGGCCGCAGCAGGTGCAGGCGGGCGGCTGGTGTCGCCGACACGGCGGTCCTGTGCGCACCGCCGGCGGGATCGATCTCAGCGAGGATCCTTGAGAGGTCGGCCAGAACGCTGCCGACGGCCAACCAGCTCATGGTCGTCGGGCCGTCGGCGTCCCGGCGGTGCGCGGCCAGTTCCTGGCTGAGCGAGGCCAGTTGGGCACGCGCTTGTTCGATGGCGCGGATCAGCTGCTGCCGCGGCGGGTCTTCGCAGGGTCGCTCAGGTGCATCGGGATCGTCGGCGACCAGGGTCCGTGCCCAGGTCGCGACTCCGTTGCCGGTGCTGGTCACCAATTCGCCGACCCGCGCGGCGGTGGCCGAGTCCCATTCGGCGCCCGCGCGGCCTTCTCCGACGTCGGCCAGTGCTCGGGCGATACCACTGGTCTGGTCGACGATGTGGCCGACGGCTTCGGCCGCCGCTTTCGCCCTCGACAGCAGCGCCGCTGGAGCGGGCTTGCGAGCGGGGCTCACGAAGACGCTGCGGCGCGGGTTGTAGCGCAGGCTCTCGGAGGCGCGGTCCAGCTGCTCCCGGATCTCGGCGATCTCGTGGTGGAAGTCCCGTGCGGTCCACAGCAGCTCCTTGGTTCGCGCAGGCGCGAACACCACCCCCTCGCCGGAGAGCTGTTCGCCGATGTCGACCAGCAGTCGAGCAAGCTTCCGCGCCATCGCGGCGAGCGAGTCGCGCGCGGCGTGCACATGCACGGGCGGAGCGATCAGCGCGTTGACCAACACCCCGACCAGCGCGCCCAGGAGCGTCTCGTAGACCCGCTCCTGGGCGTAACCGGTTGCGGCGTCCCCGATCGCCAGCACGAGCAGCGCGCTGACCGCGACTTGGCTGGTTTGGCCGCCGAGCCGGAACATCCGTCCCACCAGCAGCGCCAGCAGGAGCACGAAGGTCAGGCTCCAGGCGTTGAGGCCAAACGACCGCCCCAACACCAGGGCGAGCAGGACGCCCAGCACCACGCCCACGACCCTGCGCAGTCCGGACTGGAGGGTCTGGTACACCGTGGCCTGCACGACGAGCACCGCGGCCAACGGCGCCAGCACCGGACTGGGTGAGCCGGTCAGCTGGCCGCCCACCGCCCACGCGATCCCGGCCGCGCCGGCAGTCTTGAAGATCAGCAGCAAGTCGCCTTCCGAGGTCGGGCCGAAACCGATCACTCGGAAGCCGAGGGACTTCACCCGCGCGACGACCGCAGGCCACCTGCCCCAGGCGGCACCAGCGCCCCGGGATCCGTCGCCGGGGTTCTCCGGATCGGACATCGCGCGTCTGGTCAGCACTGGCACCACCACTCCGACTTCACCGGGGAGGCGGCTGACCCCCCGGCCACCAGCGGCCACGCGTCGAGATCGGGTACCCACGTGCCTCCACCCGAGGAGGTCGCTGGTAGATCGAGATCAGCGCGCCCAACCAGCCAACCCCGATCAACGCGACCACGGCGAGCCCGCTCCACGTGAGAACCATCAGGACGACGACCTGCTCGGAACTCGGGTCGCTGATCCACCCGGGCGTCTCCTCCAGGCTCCATCCGCTCGGTTCGGTCAGCGCCACCGTAATCAGAACCGCGATGCTGTGCACCGAGTCCCACAGCGCGTGCAGAAGGGACACGCCGAGGTAGGCCGCAAGCAGCCGACCGGTCAACAAGAAGCTCTCTTGCCCGCTCCTGGAGAAGAGCACACCACCGAGGATCGCCGTCCACAAGCCGTGCCCGAAAGGCGTCGCCAAGCCACGCACGAGCTCCGTGATCACCAGGTCGACGAGGGAGAGGCCCTGTTCGGTCAGGGCGGCCATCAAGGCGTAACCCGCGGACTCGAACGCGGAGAAGCCGAGACCGACGCAGGCACCGAGGATCATGCCGTCCTGCGGTGTTTTCACCTTGAGCCCGCGGGTCAGCACCGCGAGGGCGGCGAGCTTCACCGCCTCTTCGATGAGCCCGACGCCCAGGAAGAGCGTCGCCGACGGGTGCAGGAGGTAGCTCTCCAGGAGCGACGCGGCAAGTACGCCGAGCACGCCGCCCACCACGAAGGTCTGGAACACCAGCGCGGCGGTGATCTCCCCGGTGGTGCGGCGTTCGAACGCCCACGCGACGAACGCTACGGGAACGAGGAAGCTGCCGAGCAGGACCAGCGTCGGAACGAGGGTGGGGTTGGCGGTCAGGTGGGTCGTGATCACCGTGAACAGCCACAACACCAACCCGGTCCCCAGCATTCGCGCCCAGATGCGCTTCCGGCCTTTGACCATTGAGAATGTGCCCCTCCCGCCTTGCGCGGCCATCACCGGTCGGCAGAGGTGTCGCGCTCGCCCGAACTCCCGCTCGAACGACGGGGCGCGTACCGGCCGGGGGGCAGCTCCTCAGCACGGCCCTCCTCCAGCGCTTCCTTCAAGGCCGTTCGGAGCCGGCCCGGGCCCCATGACCGCCCCTGCACGCGCTCTTCCAGCTCGTCTCGATCCGCCGGTCCCTGTTCCTGGAGCGCCCGGACCACGTCCTCGATCTCGTCGTCGAGCACCTCATCCGAGGTCGCCGACCAGCGGCTCGCGGTCGACGAGGTGCCGACCATGCCGGGCGAGTAGAAGCTCGACCCGGGGCCAGGCCGGAACCGGCGCAGTCCCGTGCGGTCCCGCTCCTGAATGCGGGACTTGCGCTGCCGGACCCGGTCATCGTGTTCGCGCAGCCGTTGCCGGTCCCCCGCAGACAGCCCGGCCTCGCGCTCGGCCTGCACGAACGCGGCGTGCTGCTGCGGTTCGGTCTCCGCCTCTTCGGCGGTCAGCGGCCGGGCGATGTTCTCCAGGGACTGCTGCTCCGCGCGCACGCCGAGCAGCAGCTCGGCGACACCGCCGACGATCATGATGGCTGCTCCGATGAAGAACCCCGTCGCCAGCAGGCCGGTCTGCCCGCTTTCCACGAAGTGCCCGAACAGCGCCGGGCCGGTGATGCCGCCGACGGCGGTACCGATCGCGAAGAACAGTGCGATCGCCAGCGCGCGCGTCTCCATCGGGAAGACCTCGCTCACGGTCAGGTATGCCGAACTCGCCCCCGCGGAAGCTACGAAGAACGTCAGCAGGATGAGCACCATGAACGACACAGCGGTCAACGAATGCGTCAACAGCAGGATGGCCGTGACGATGATCAGCGCCGACGACAGGAAGTATGTGCCGGAGATCATCGGTATCCGCCCGACGGTGTCGAACAACCGTCCCAGCAGCAGCGGTCCGAGGAAGTTGCCGAGAGCGAACACGGTGATGAAGTACGGAACCGTTTCCGACCCCACGCCGAAGAAAGTGTTGAGCAGCGTACCCAGGTCGAAGGTGACCGCGTTGTACAGGAACGCTTGGCCGACGAACAGCGCCAGGCCGAGGACCGCACGCCGCGGGTAGCGCTGGATCGCCACTCGCGCTATCTCTCGGAACGGAATCGCCTTCCGCTGGCGCACGGTGATGGCCGCGCCTGGGGACGGCAACGGCCGGGCGACTTCCCGCTGTACCTCGGCCTCGATCTCGTCGACGATGCGTTCGGCCTCGTCCTCCCGGCCGTGGATGAACAACCAGCGGGGGCTTTCCGGAACGTTGCGCCGCACGAGCAGAATCCCCAGCCCGACCACTCCGCCGAGGGCGAACGCGAGCCGCCAGCCCAGGGCCATCGGCAGCAGCGAGGACAGCAGCACGACCGAGACCAGACCGCCGAGGGCGGCGCCGAGCCAGTAGCTTCCGTTGATGGCGATGTCGACCTGGCCGCGGTTGCGCGCGGGGATGAGCTCGTCGATGGCCGAGTTGATCGCGGAGTACTCCCCGCCGATGCCCATCCCGGTGAGGAACCGCATGAGGAAGAAGTACCACGGGGCGAAGGCGAAGGCCGTCGCCACGGTGGCCACGATGTAGAGCGCGAGCGTGAGGATGAACAGCTTCTTGCGCCCGAACCGGTCGGTGAGCTGGCCGAACAGGAGCGCTCCGAAGCACGCGCCGGCGACGTAGATGGCGGCGGCGGTTCCCACGTCGGCCGCGTTCATGCTGATGCCGCTGCCGGGTTCGGTCATGCGCGCCGCGATCGAGCCCACGATCGTCACTTCGAGCCCGTCGAGGATCCACACGGTTCCGAGCCCGATGACGATCCGCCAGTGGAAGCGCGACCACGGTAGGCGGTCCAAACGGGCCGGTATCTGCGTTCGGATGGTACGCAGCTCTTGGGCAGTCACGGCAAGCCTCCTGCACGATCGACTGGCGAGAACTGGCATCGCGGATACCCTGCGGGGCGATGCTTCGTTGTCGTGTTCTCGGACATCGCTTTCGCTTTCGAAGCGAAGGCGTGACGATGCTGTGGGAATGCGAACGCGGCTGCGGCGCCGGCAGTGTCAAGCAGTACCCGAGCGCCGATCGCGCCCGCCGCTACGCCACCGCTTTCGACCAGGAGTACGGGAGCGACGTGGGCAACGCACCACTGTTCGGGCTCTTCCCGTTGCGCCTCCTCCAGCTCGGCCGCCGGCTCGGTCGTCGACGAAACCCTCCCCGGTGAGCCGTCGGCAATGGACGATTGCCGGTCCTCCCGCACCGTGACAAATCACCGGGGCAGTCGCATGCGCCCACGAGGACGAACTTCAATGCCGGTTTTCACCCACCAGGGCGAGGTCAACAGCACCTGTCCAATGGAGACGCGCCGCGGACGACGACGAACACAATCGATCCACAGTGGAATCGTGTGCGTGCGACGTCGAGCGGCCGACCCCGTACATCGAACGAGCGAGTCAGCTCGTCGCGGCGGAGCATCATCCGAGGGCGCGGTCGAGGTTCATCGTGGCGCTGATCAACGACAGGTGCGTGAAGGCCTGCGGGAAGTTGCCGAGCTGGTCGCCGGTGAGGCCGATCTGCTCAGCGTAGAGCCCGAGGTGGTTGGCGTAGGTGAACATCTTCTCCAGCACCAGCCGGGCGTCCTCGAGCCGTCCCGCCCGGGTGAGGGCCTCCACGTACCAGAACGAGCAGATGGAGAAGGTGCCTTCCGCCTCGTCCAACCCGTCGGGAGAACCCCGGTAGTCGTAGCGGAAAACCAGGCTGTCGGTGACCAGGTTCTCCGTGATCGCATCCAATGTGGACAAGAAGCGCGGATCGGTGGGAGCGACGAACTCCATCATCGGCATCAGCAACAACGAGGCGTCGAGTACGTCCTCGTCGTAGTGCTGCACGAACGCCTGCCGCTTCTCGCTCCACCCGTCGCTCATGATCTGCCAGTAGATCTTGTCCCGGGTCCGCACCCAGCTCTCCAGGTTGCCGGGAAGACCGCGCTGGCGCGCGATCTGCACGACTCGCTCGAACGCGACCCAGGACATGAGCCGGGAGAAGGTGTGCCGGCGCGGGCCCGCACGCGATTCCCAGATCCCGCTGTCCGCGCGGTCCCAGTTGTCCTGCAACCAGTCAACCATCCCGATCAGGTCGAGCCAGCTGTCGTGCGTGATCGGGCGTCCGTGCTTGTTGAACAGGTAGACGGCGTCGATGATCTCACCGTAGATGTCCAGCTGGAGCTGGTCGACGGCGTCGTTGCCGATGCGCACCGGCCGCGCACCGCGATGCCCGGCCCAGTGGTCGAGCGATATCTCGGTCAGGTCCCTGCGGCAATCGACGTCGTACATGACGTGCAGCGGGCCGGCCGCGCTGTCACTCACCTCGGCGAACCGGCACGTCATCCACGTCATGAACGCGTCGGCTTCGTCGATGAACCCCAATCGCAGCAGGGAGGACAACGAGAAGGCGGCGTCGCGGAGCCACACGTAGCGGTAGTCCCAGTTCCGGGTGCCGCCGAGCCGTTCCGGCAACGACGTCGTCGGCGCGGCGATCATCGAACCGCTCGGTTCATGCGTGAGCAGCTTCAGGACCAGCGCCGAGCGGTTCACCGTCTCGCGCCAGCGGCCGCGGTACGACGAGTTGCCCAGCCACTCCCGCCAGAAAGCCACAGTGCCCAGGAACAGCTCGTCGACTTCGGCCGTGGTGCGGCCCCCCGGCCCGGGTTCGGCGTCCTGGCCCAGCACCTCCAGCACGAACACCTCGGTGCTGCCGTCGGACATCTCGAACTCGGCGTGCGCGTCCCCGTGCTCGTCGATCCGTTGGGCCACGCTCGAGTTCAGCGCTAGCGTCAGGCCCGGACCGCGGAAGGTGACCTGGTACTGGCCGCGGGTGGTGCGGTGCTGGGCACGTCCGTAGTCGAACCGGGGTGCGACGTCCGCTCGCATCCGCATGCTGCCGCGCACGGAGACCACCTTGCGCACCAGGCGCTGCCGGTGCTCGGGATCGTGCGACCGCAAGATGGGCATGAAGTCGTGGATCTCGACCACACCGTCGTCGGTCAGGAACCGGGTGATGAGCACGTTCGAGTCGGGAACGTAGAACTGCTGGTGGCTGTCGACGTGCGACTCCGGGGCGATCTTCCACGAACCACCCCGATCCGCGCCCACGATCGAGCCGAAAACGCTCGGCGAGTCGAACTGCGGGCAGCAGAACCAGTCGATCGCGCCATCGGTGGCCACCAAGGCGGCCGTCCGCATGTCGCCGATCACCCCGTGCTCCGCGATGGGTGCGAACCCGGTCGCGTGGCCCTCGTCGGTCATCCGGCCAACCTCCTCGAAACCAAGGTCCGGCATTACGAGCATCCACGCCCGAGCGAGCGCGTGCTTCCACCCGGCACCACGAATTCGCGGCGCAGATTGACCCCGATGCAGCAGAAAGCTCCTGCGGCGCTACTCGCCGGCGCTTCTTAGCTGCTCGCTGCGGTGCGTCAGCAGAGCCGTCAGTCGCCGCACCTCGGCCGCAACCTCCGGATCCTGGTCGCAAATCCGGTCCGCGAGTTCACCGACGCGGGTCACCAGCTCTGCGCAGCACCGCAGGACGTGCCCCCGCACTTCCGGGGTAGGCCAGTAATCCTCGTGTTTCAGGCAATTGCCGACCAGCCAGTCCGCCAGGCTGAGCTCGTGGACGACCGGGTTGTGCAGTCCGGACACTTCTTCGCCGTACATGTCGGTGAGGGTGCGGGATGCGACGGGCTTCGGCCCATCGAACCGGCGCCGGAGGGCCTCGGAAAGCCGAGCGCTGTGCTGAGCGCCACCATGAGGCGCAGGCCGGTGCGGCATGCGCAGGCATCGCGCAAGGGCACGCGACCTGGACCAATTGTCGACTCCCAGGAGGAGCGCCATGCCCTCGGAGACCATTCTCGACCTCCGGGTCGGACCGGTGACACTGGACGTGCCCCGTTCAATCGGGTACTTCGGCGGGGTGGCGCTCGCCGTCGGCGTGGGGTTGATCGACCCGCCGCTCGCGGCTTTCATTGCGGCGGTCCCGCTGTGGAAGACCCTGAACCACCGCGCCTTGCCGCTGGCGGCACGCACCGCCGGCGCGATCCTGGAAGGCGCGTCGAGACCGATCGGTGGTGACGCGGAAGGGACCGTTCGGCTCGACGACCAGCAGGAGGCCGACGACCGGGCCATCGCCATCTCGCTGGAAGCCGCTTACGGCGACCAGTTGCGCGGCCACCGGAAATCGGATCCTTGCCGGTGACCGGTAGCCCTGCCAAAGTCACGACGACGACTGCGGTGCCGACACGCGCTGCTGGCGGTTGGAGCCCGCCGGCCGGTCCACGTGTTCGTGCACGAGGCGGACCGCCATGGAACCCTCACCCACGGCCGAGGCGACGCGCTTGATGGAACCGCTGCGCACGTCACCCGCGGCGAACACACCGGGCAGGCTGGTCTCGAGGAAGTACGGCGGCCGACCGACGTGCTGCCACAGGTCCGTCGCCCGCATGGCATCGGACCCGGTGAGGATGGAACCGCGTTCGTCGAGCGCGATCGCGTCGCTGAGCCACTGCGTGCACGGCGTCGCGCCGATGAAGACGAACAGGGCACGTGCCGGCACCGTTCGCCGCGTCCCGTCCTGGTTGTCCTCCACGACCAGCGAGTCGAGCGCCTTGGTGCCGTTCACGCGGCGCACCTCGCTGTGCATGAGCAGCTCCACGCGGGGGTGGTGTTCGACCTGTTCCACGAGGTACCGGGACATGTTCTCGCCGAGGTCGGCTTCGCGGACCACGAGGTACACGCACTCCGTGTGATCGGCGAGGAAGACCGTCGCCTGCCCTGCGGAATTGCCGCCACCGACGACCGCCACGGGATCGAATCGGCACATCCGCGCCTCGTGCAGCGTCGCGGCGTAGTACACGCCCGCCCCCTCGAACGGCTCGATACCGGGGACCTGGAGCCGGCGGTAGTGAACGCCGGTTGCGAGCACGACCGCGCGGCACGTCACGTCGCTCCCCCCTTCGACGCTGATGACGTAATGACCGTCTCGCACGCTCAGGGCCTTCGCCGCGGCGGGAACGTTGATCTGAGCGCCGAACTTGTCCGCCTGCAGAACGGCGCGCTCGGCGAGTTCCGCACCGGAAATACCGGCGGGGAAACCGAGGTAGTTCTCGATCCGCGACGAGGTTCCCGCCTGCCCGCCGGCGGCCAGGCCCTCCAGCACGGTCGTGGTCAGTCCTTCGGAGGCGCCGTAGACGGCAGCGGCAAGCCCGGCCGGGCCCGCGCCGACCACCGCCAGATCGCAGGAGATGTTCTCCGGGGTGCGGTGGCCCAAGCCGAGGGCTGCGGCCAGTTCGGCGTTGCTCGGGTTCCGCAGGACGACGTCCCCGTGGAGGATGACCACGGGGGTCTCCGACGGTGCGACGCCGAACCGGCGCAGCAGTTCCTCCGCTTGCTCGTCCTGCTCGACGTCGGTCCACCGGTACGGCAGGCGGTTGCGCGCGGCGAACTCGCGCAACCGCCGCGCGTCCGGGGAGTAGCAGGATCCGACGATGCGGAAGCCGGCCCCGAGGCCGATCAGCAGCGAGCGTCGCACCAGGTACGCCCGCAGGATCAGGTCTCCCAGCACGACGTCCTGCCGCACCACCTCCCGCAGCCAGTCCACCGGGACTGCGAGGACCTCGCCGGGTTCCACGACCACGGCGGTGAGCGGTGACGCCTGTCCCGCCAGCAGTCCCAGCTCGCCTAGGAACCGGCCGGCGCCGTGCACCCGGAGGGTCTGCTCCTCCGGTCCGCCGTACCCTTCGACGACCGCGACCTTGCCGGCGAGGATCACGAAGAACTCGTGGACGCGCTGTCCTTCCTCGAAGAGCAGGTCGCCGCGCTGGGTGGGTCTGCGCTCGCTGTGGGCGCTGAGGCGGTCGATCTGCTCGTCGCTGAGCCGCGGGTACGCCCCGTGCAGGTCTGGCGTCTCGGCCGCAACACCGCTGTTCATAGTGGACTCCCGTCGCGGATCGCCGATCAGACGAACGTCTCGTCGACATAGCACCAACGCCAGTTCTCACCGGGCTCCGCGGAGGCCACGATGGGATGGCCCTGGACATGCGCATGCCGGCTCGCGTGCTTGAGCGGCGAGGAATCGCAGCAGCCGACGTGCCCGCAAGTCAAGCACAGCCGGAGGTGCACCCACGGCGAGTGGAGTTGCAAGCATTCCTCGCAACCTTCGGGACTTCTCGGGGCCACGGGTCGCACGTATTCAAGATGCGGGTCCCCCCACACGCCGGTCATCCGGACCACCTCCAACGAATCCTCCGGCCTGCAACACTGCTGACGTGTCCACGTCAAAGCCACCTTCACTGCACGGCGCCGCCACTGTGGACGGTTCTTGGCCGTTCACATGGTTACCGCCGGACACCGAGGTGAGCGCAGTCGACGGCCGATTCCCGCCGCGCGTCAGCGCGGGCTCCGGCCGATCGAAAGAGCACCTCCGGCACCGGTGCCCGGTGCTGCGAAGATGAACTGACCGTGACAACCATCGTGCCGATCGCCGCACTCACCGACCTCGACCCGGCAGCCGCAAAATGCCTCCGCCGGCTGACCCAGCGGGACGAAACGGCACATCCCGTCACTACTTCCGGCCATCAGGGCCGCTCGGACAGGCCCGCTGATAGCTCAGTCACGCTTTCGCCTCGGGTAAAGCCCCCGACAGCCGGCTGACACCGGTATGAGCGCCGTCGAGCGCCTGGCGGCAGAATCCAGTCCGATGATCTTTTCCGTTCGAGGAAACGGCCCCGCGCGACGGCTCGGCAGTCGACCTACTCCCGCGTGCTCGCGACCCGGCCGCCCCTCGGCCGGGCGCTCACGTCGAAGATCGAGCGGTGCCGCCGCGCCGTGCGGGGTTCAGGCACTTCGGCGAGCCCCTGCGGGCATCGCAACGCCGCCCACGACACGGCCTGCGGACCCGCCTCCTCGAGGGTGGCGCGGTAGAGCGCGAAGACCTCCGACAGCGGCCCGTCCTCCATCGCGTACAGCACGTTCGGCGCCAGGCCCGTCAGCTCGAAAACGCCGTTGCGCGCCAGCACCCTGGCCTCGACCCGGCGCATCAGGCCGAGGAGGTTCTCGTCCAGGTTCGTGACGCGCGACAGATCCACCACCAGGTGGTGCGCTCCGGCGTTGTGCAGCCCGTTGAGGTGGGCGGCCAGCTGCCGCGTAGCCCGGGAGTCGACGGGACCGCTGACGGTCACCACGGTGTAGTGGGCACCGCGCTGAACCGAAGTGATCGTCATCTCGTCCGCCTCGTCGGTGAGCGCGGCCACAACAGCATGCCCGACCATGTCCTCCAGCTCGGCGAGCGCAGCGCGGCGCCACAGGTCGGCACGCACGTCGGCTGATCGGAACAGCAGTTCGCTTGCCGGGTCCGGATGCAAAGGGCGTCGAATGGCCATGGGCACGATCGTCCTCCAGAGCTCTCTCGATCACTTCGACCCGAAGGCAGCAACTTCCCGCTCGCGACCTGCCCCAGCAGGGCGAACCGTCAGGGCTGAGACAAATGTGAGCGTGATGGCGAGCGGAATCCCCGTGGCGGTCGCCGCTATCCGGCTCGGCCGGTCGCCGACGTCGAGTTCCCTCGTGGCCCACGGCTGCCCGCCAGGGACAAGGCCCGCCTCACTCGGCCAAGTCGAACGACGCTGCCGGGATTGGCCCCGTCAGGGGCACGCGTGGGTCCGCCCACGCCTGCCACACTCCCCGATGGGGATGCACACCAAGACCTGCGGATGGCCTCGCACCAGCTCCGCACGGTGCGCGCGCGATGGGTCTGCGAGCGCTCAGCACGAAGACATCCGCTGTCCCCCGGCAGACGCTCAAGCCCGCTCACCTCAACGAGATGCTGCGATTGCGGGCGGCGGGACCAGTGGCCCGCCCATGGCCGAACCTCAGGCCGGAAGGTGCGCAGCGGTCGATCTGAGATGGCGGGTGCCATGGCGAACGAGTCAGACGGGTGGCAGGACGGCGGAGCGTCGTCGCCGCGGCAGCCCGACCCGTTGCGAACCGGCGACCGCACCGCACTGGGAGCGCTGGTGCTGCGGCTGCTCCTGTTCGGCGAGTACTTCCTGCTTTACGTGATCTCGCTGGTGCTCCTGGTGCTCGCCGCCGCGATCCTGGTCGTCGCGGTCGTCTCCGTCGTCCAGAGCCCCGCCCCCTGGCCGGAGCAGTTCATCGGCGTGATCGAGGAGCTGTTGCTCATCCTGATCGTGCTGGAAATCTTCGTCACGGTCGTGCACCACCTGCGCGGCGGGCACCTCCACCTCGAGCCGTTCATCGTCGTCGGCGTCATCGCGATCGTCCGGCACATCCTGTCGATCGTCATCAGGCTCGCTGTTCCTGGGACCGCGCCCGTGACCCATGACCAACTAATCGAACTCGCCGTCAGCGCCGGGGTGGCGTTCGTGCTGGTCGCCGCGCTGGCTCTGGCACGGTGGTCCCGGCCCCGGGCATCCATCGACTAAGCCTCATCAGCCACCGAAGCGGGCGAAGGCCTCGTGCGCGACCTGTTCGGCGAACGCACGGTCCTGCCACCCCCGCACCTCGGTGCACTTGCCAGGCTCGATCTCCTTGTAGACCGCGAAGAAATGAGCGATCTCCTCGACTAGGTGCCAGGGCAGGTCCCCGAGCTCTTCGATGTGCTGCTGGCGTGGATCGCCCGCGGGGACGCACAGCAACTTCGCGTCGGGGCCGCTCTGATCCCGCATCCAGAACACCCCGATGACACGCGCAGCGATCTGGCAGCCCGGAAAAGTTCGCTCCGCGACCAGCACGAGCGCATCCAGTGGTTCGTCGTCCTCGGCGAGGGTGTTCGGTACGAATCCGTAGTCCGCCGGGTACTGCATGGCGGTGAACAACGTCCGGTCCAACCGGATCCGACCGAGCTCCTGATCCATCTCGTACTTATTGCGGGACCCCATCGGTGTTTCCACTACGACGTCGAGTTCCATGATGCCTCCCGACGGTGCAGGGCGGCTCGCGCCTCCCAGGAAACGCCGGTCGGGCAATGGATGCAACGACGTCGACAGGTTCAGCACCGCCCTGCGCCGCGACGCCGACGACGCCCGCCCCGCGGTCAGCGCGCGGCGGTCGAACCGGCTCCGCAGAAACCGTTGGTGGTGGCAACGGGGGCGGGGTCACCAGGTGACCACATTCCGGAGAGATCGGGCAAGAGGACCGCCGGTGGCCTGTCCTGATTCGCCGCCCGAGTGGACCAGCTCAGATGCTGAAGCGGTTGTCGTCGATGCCCAGCGCGCGCAGCTTGCGATACAGCGTCGAGCGTGCGATCCCCAGCCGTTCGGCGGCGGCGAGCTTGTTCCCGCCGGTGTCGGCCAGGGCGTCGAGGATGGTGTCGCGCTCCGCTCGCTCCAGGGACGCCATCCGGCGCCGGGCCGGCGCGCTCCGGTACTCGGTCGGCAGGTGGGCTTGCGCGATGTCGAAGCCCATGGAGCGCATCAGCGCTGTGCTGAGTACGGAATCGAGCTCCCGCACGTTGCCCGGCCAGTCCAGGGCCATCAGCGCCTGCAAGGTGCCCGGCTGCAGCCGTGGTGCGGGCCGCTGCACGGTGTGCCGGCGGATCAGCAGCGGAGCGATGTCGGCGATGTCCTCCGCGCGGTAGCGCAACGGCGGGACGACCACCGACATCGGGAAGTAGTCGAACAACCGTGCGCACTCGCCCGCCGAACTGCGGGACTTCGTCGTCGCGATCACGTGGGCGCGGTTCCCACCGGCCCGGTCGAGCATTCGGCCCACCCGGCCGCACAGCCCGGCCGGCAGGACGTCGAGATGGCGAAGCACGACGGTGTCCTCCTCCGTGCCGACGTGCGAATCCAGCCGGTCGATCCACGCCTCCGGATCATCGTGCGCCGCCAACGCGTCGAGCACGGTGAACGCCGCGCCCGCTGCCCAGCGCTCGTGCACGTGCTCGGCGACGAACAGCTTCCCGGCCCCGGCTTCACCGGACAACAACAGCGGCAGGTGCGCCTCCACGGCTGCGTCGACCTCTCGCCGAAGCCGTTCGGCGACGACGCTGCGGCCGGGGAGCACCGCCGCGTTGATCTCGGGGGCACTCTCGCCTTGACGAGCGCGACGCGCCCCACCACCGGTGATCGCACCGCTCGACCGCACCCGCATTTCGACGAGCACTCCAGCCAGCCGACCTTCCTCGACGACCTTCGTGCCCCTGGCCTGCACGACGACGTCCTGCGCGAGCCGGATCTCGCCGCTGCACTCGTCCCGGCCCAGCAGCATCCGGGACGCCCAGTCCCAAATCAGCGCCTGATCGGACGGTTCCAGCAGTTTCGCCGCCGCGGTGTTGGTGATCAGGAAGTCTTCGTTCAGCGACACCACGGCCGAGCTCGACTTGCGGGAGGCCCGGAGGAAGTGCTCCAGCAACATCCGCTCGCGCAGCGACGCGTCTGCGTACATCCGGGACTCGATCTCCCGGACGGCGGAGAGCACGAACGGTTTCATCAGCACGTTGGCGTCCGCGACCCGGCAGGTCACGTCGAGCACGCCTTCCACCGCCCGGCTGATCGGATGCACCACCGGCGAACCGATGCAGGAGAACTCGACCAGGTTCTCCCGGAAATGCTCGGCGCCCTGCACCGCGAAGGGCTTGCGCTCCTCCAGCGCACTGCCGATTCCGTTGGTACCGGTGTACTCCTCGGCGTAGTGGAAGCCCGGCGACACCATCGCGCGGTCCAGGGCATTGGCCAGTTCCCTGCCACCGGCGCGGCGTTCGATGATCTGCGCCCGGGAATCCGCCAGGACGATCGTCGCCGGGCAGCCGAGCAGTTGCTCGGCCAGACCGTCGATGACCGGAGCCGCGGCGCGCAGCAGGCGGCCGGGGCGGTCGAACTCCGGCGCGTACGGGACCTCGTCGCTGCTGGGGGCGACTCCGACGAGCTGACACCGGCGCCAGGACGAGATGATGTCCTCCCGGAGCTCCGGTCGAGCGGTCGGATCCGGGTGCGCGAGGCCCGACTGGTCTTCGAGGAGCCGATCCCGTTCGCGGCGGAGCCTCGCCGCACCTTCACTGATGCGTCCCACGTGCACCTCGCATGGATCCAGGCCGCGCCTGGGCACAACATTGTGTGTACGCAAGGTAATCGCGCCGTTGCCGATGGAGTGTCCCAATATAGGACACGTGGTTCTGCTCACTCCACAGCCGGGATGCACCGGTGGCCGGTTCTGACCGACCGGCCACCGGCGCTGGGGGATCAGAGCCAGTTCGGCGCGATCTCGGTCTGCCACAACTCCATGCTGCGCATCTGCACGTCGTGCGGCACCGGCCCGGAGTACTGCCACTGCAACAAGTACTCCGGATCGTGCTTGGTCACCAGTTGCTCCATCTGGCGGTTGATCTGGTCGGGTGTCCCGACGAACTCGAAACCCCGGTCGCACAACGTGTCGTACTCGGGACTGATCGCGCCCTGCTCACCCTTGCGGCGGAGCACCTCGCCGAAGCCCATCGGGCCGAACCACTTCGGGAATACGAAGCCGTTGCCGCGACGCGCCCAGTGGTGCGCCTCGTCGGCGTCGCGGGACACCAGCACGTCGCGGAAGATGCCCACCCGCTGTCCGCGCTTGAGCTGCCCGTGGCCGGACGCCTCGGCTTCCTCCTGGTAGACGTCCAGCAGGTTCGCGATGATGTCGTCGTCGGTGTTCATCACGATCGGCACGATGCCCTCGCGAGCGCAGAACCGGAACGACTCCTCGCTGAAGCTGAACGGCTGGAAGACCTGCGGATACGGCTTCTGCAACGTCTTCGGCGCGATACCGATCTCGGTGATCACACCGGCCTCGTCCTGCCCCCGACCGAACTCGGCGACCGCGTCGTGGGCGAACTCGATGCCCGCGGGTGGGACCTGCCAGTGCTCGGTGCTCGTGTTGACGGTGTCCGACGTCCACAGCTCCTTGAGCAGCTCCCAGTGCTCGGTGAAGCGCTGGCGGTTGGCTTGGTCCCGCTCCGATTTGTCGGAGAAGGTCGCCCCGACGTGGTAGGTCTGGCCGAGCACGTCGGCCCAGCGCTTCTGGTAACCGCGCGCGATTCCCACGAACGCCCGGCCCCGGGACATCTGGTCGAGCATCGCGATGTCCTCGGCCAGCCGGATCGGGCTCTGGAACGGCAGCACGTTCGCCATCTGCCCGACCTTGATGTTCTTCGTCTGCATCGCGACGTACAGGTCGAGCAGGATCGGGTTGTTGGACTCCTCGAAGCCCTCGATGTGGAAGTGGTGCTCGGTGAACGCCACCCCCCAGTAGCCCAGGTCGTCCGCCAGCTGGGACTGCTTGGTCAACTGGTAGAGCATGTTCTGGTAGTTCTGGTCGTTGATGCCTGCCATGCCCTTGTTGATCTGGGCATGACTGCCCACCACGGGCAGGTAGAACAGGATCGATTTCACTGCGGCGGCCTCCTTCTCCGTTTCCTTCAGACGGCGCGCGTCACTCACCGCGGGCCGTACACCACCAATGCCGTTCCGGCGGGGTCGTGCAGCAGGGCACGCATCTCGTGGTCGCCCCGGCTCGGCGGCCGAACGACCTCCGCACCTGCGGCGACCAGGACACGCACGGCCTCTGCCACGTCGTCGGCCTTGAAGGCGACGGCGACGCCGTCGGGCGCGGGATGCTCATCGGCCGTCGCCAGTGCGAGCGTGCAAGCACCGCCGTCGAGCGCGAGGTAGCGGTCCCCGTCCCGGAACTTCACCTCCAGCCCGAGCCCATCTGTGTAGAAGTCGATCGCCGCGTCGAGGTCGGCGACCGGTATGAGCACGGTGCGCAACGCGAGAGCCATCGGCACTTCCTTCCTTCGTGGGCTCGTCAGCGGATCCGAGCCGATCTGCAGGTACGTGCAGCGGAGGTGGCCGCGCGCTTGCCTCCCAACGATTCACTGGTCGTCGCACGCGTGTTCTCGGCTTCGCAGCGGGCTTTTGAAGAGCGACAGGGGATCCACCATCAAGCCGTGCATCGCAGCTCCCCACCTCTTCGCACGTTCAGCGCGTCTGGATCGACCTTGCCGGTGCAGCAGCCCCTGCGAACGTCCCAATACGAAACACTGGACCCCGGCGGGACCCGGCGCTCCATCATCCACAAAGGATCGCGCCGACCGATCGGGAGCGACAGCGCGCTGTGGTGTAGCGAAGTGGCACACCACGAAGCGGGTGCACTTTCGTACTGTCGGTTGCCATGGACGTGGAATCCGACATCGACGCCCCAGTCCGGGCGGTCGAGGCCGCGCTCGAAGAGCTGCGCCGGGGCCGGTTCGTCCTGGTCCGCGACGACGAGGACCGGGAGGACGAGGGTGACCTGATCATCCCCGCGCAGTACGCCACCGCGGCACAACTGGCCTTCATGGTCCGGCACACCAGCGGTTTGATCTGCGTTGGAATGACAGGTCGCCGCCTGGACCGGCTCCGACTCGACCCGATGGTCGCGCACGGTGACGACCCGCGCGGCACCGCGTTCACGGTGTCGGTCGATCTCCAGGAGGGAACCACGACGGGCATCTCGGCCGAGGAGCGCGCCCGAACCATCCGCGCCCTCGCCGATCCCGATCGTTCCGCCGACGCGTTCTCCCGACCGGGCCACGTCTTTCCGCTGCGGGCGCACCCCGACGGTGTCCTGGCGCGTGCGGGGCACACGGAGGCGGCTGTGGACCTCTGCCGCCTTGCCGGACTGCGCCCGGCCGGCGCATTGGCAGAGGTCACCAACGACGACGGGACGATGGCGCGCCGCGAGCAGTTGGTCCGCTTCGCCGAGCAACACCGGATCCCGCTGATCGCGGTCTCCGACGTCATCCGCTACCGGCAACGCCGGGACGTGCTCGTGCGGCGCGGCCCGGCAGGCCGGATCCCCACCGAGTCCGGCGACTTCAGCGCGATCGCGTACAGCTACGTCCTGGACGGAACCGACCACCTCGCCGTCGTTCGCGGGGACGTCTCCGGTGCCGAAAACGTGCTGGTCCGGGTGCATTCAGAATGCCTGACCGGCGACGTGCTCGGGTCCCGCCGCTGCGATTGCGGCCCCCAACTGTCGAAGGCGCTGAGCAACATCGGCGCCGTCGGCCATGGGGTGGTCATCTACCTGCGGGGCCATGAAGGCCGTGGTATCGGCCTGTCTCGCAAACTTCGTGCCTATGGACTGCAGGACCGCGGACTGGACACCGTCGACGCGAACCTCGCGCAAGGTCTACCGGCGGATACCCGCGATTACGCCGTCGCAGCGCAGATCCTCCGCGACCTCGACGTGCGCTCCGTTCGGCTGATGACCAACAACCCTGCCAAGAAGCACGGCTTGCGGATGCACGGGGTGCCGGTCGTCGACCGGGTCCCGATGGTCGTACCGCCGACCGAGGACAACATCGACTACCTGCGCACGAAGCAAGAACGCCTGCACCACCGCCTCGGGCTGCGAGTGGAGGAGGTACCCAGAGCCCTCGCGCCGAAGCCACCGACCAACCGGAAGGACTGAGTGTGAGCGTCAACGCAGATGATTCCCGAACCAAGTCCCAGTTCCGCGATGCGATGGCGTGCTTCCCCAGCGGGGTCACGATCGTAACCACCACCGATTCCGATGGCAGACCATGGGGATTCACGGCCACGGCGTTCTGCTCGGTGTCGTCGGAACCACCGCTGGTGCTGGCCTGCCTGGCCAAGTCCGCGCAGTGCCATCCAGTGTTCCAGGCCGCCGACGCCTGGGTGGTGCACGTCCTGCCGGAAGCGCACGCCGAACTCGCGATCCGGTTCGCCACGCGCGGCACGGACAAGTTCGCCGGTGGCGAGTTCACCACCACCGACGGCCTCCCCAGGATGTCGAGCGCGTCCGCGACGCTGGAGTGCTCGGTGCACGCGCGCCACGACGCCGGCGATCACACCATCCTGGTGGGCCGGGTGCTCGACGTCGCTCTGGGCACCGCCCCGCCAGCGGTCTACTTCGACCGCGCCTTCCACCGCATAGCACGGTGATCCCGGACCTGCTCCGGCCCTCCGGGCTGAGAAGACGCACGACACGAACCACCCAACTGCTCCCAGAGATGGAGGCGAAATGACGACAACGACGACGAAGCGTATGTGGGCGCTGCCCGGGGCGGAATTCACCCTCGACACCGGACTCCTGGTGGTGCACGCCCAAGGGCAGGTGACCATCCCCGTACCGTGTTACCTCATCGAACATCCCCGCGGGCTCATCCTGTTCGACACCGGCATCGCGCCCGAGGCCGCAGACGGCGCGGAACGCGTCTACGGACCGTTGGCGGACACCGTCGGCCTGGTCTACTCCCCCGAGCAACGACTCGACCGGCAGATCGAGGCGCTCGGCTACCGCACCGAGGACGTCACGCACGTCATCGTGTCCCATTCGCACTTCGACCACAGCGGTGGCGTCCGCCTCTTCCCCAACGCCGAACTGCTCATCGGAGAAGGCGACGTCCCGTACGCCCATTGGCCCTACCCCGCGGCGGCGCCGTTCTTCCGCCCCGACGACTTCGCACCGACGCGGGACTGGAAGTGGCACCACCTGTCCGCCGATCTGGACCTGTTCGGTGACGGCAGCATCGTGATCCACCGGATGCCCGGGCACACTCCGGGCAACAGCAGCGCGCTCGTCCGCCTGCCGCACCAGAACTTCCTGCTCACCGGGGACACGGTGCACCTGCGCCAAGCGCTGACCGAAGACCTCCCCATGCCGTCGGACTACAACACCCAGGACGCCGTGCGCTCCATCCGCCGACTCAAGCAGCTCGCCGCCGCACACGAGGCGACGGTGTGGATCTCGCACGATCCCGATGACTGGTCGAAACTGGACCACTCCCCGACCTGCTACGAATGAGGCGACATGTCCCTCATCGTCGAATACGCCTGCACCGGATGCGGCGACCGCCGGGACTTCTGGGTCGCCCACCCCATTCCGCCGACACGCGACTGCGCAGCGTGCGGCCAGGGCGCGAACCGCCGGTTCGGCGGCGGGTTCCTGAGCGGCAGAGCCGAACCGCCGAGCACGGGCGGCAATCCCGCATCGGGGCCTTCTTGCCGTGATTTCCCCGACGTGCCGGGGATCTGCTCGCTCACGCCGACCGCGGCGAGGAGCTTGGCTGCCCGCCTCCGGGGCGACACCAGAGCTCTGGAACGGGAAATGGCCCACCAGGAGGAGGCTATCTCGGCGGGTCGGCTCGACCCGACCGCGTCTCTGGTGACCCCGTACCACGGGCACCGCCAGCACACCACGAAGACTGCCGACCTGCGCGGCGACAACTCGGGACCAGCCACCAGCACGGCTGGGCCGCCGGATAACAACCCGGCGACGCGCTGAACGGGTTGCCGGAACGCCTGGAACAAGTCATCGCGGTCTCGAGACCACGGCCACGATTCGACCGCGTCGACTTGGCCGTGAGCACCAACGTCAAGCGGTTTCGACGGCAGTACCAACGGCGGTTGTCCTCTCCTTCAAGGATTCCTCGATTCCGAGTCGATCAATTACCGCCGCCTGTGGTTCGAGCAGGGCTCCGGCAAAGTCGCTTAGGTTTGTCAGGGGGTGATTCCGCAGAGGGTCAGTGGTCGGGTGAAGTCAACCCCGAAGCCATGAGAGAGGATGCAGCAGCGGACGCGGTCTTCTCTTGTGATCAATGGATTCGACACCCACCTGATCAACAAGACCGTACCCCCACCCTCACCACCACAAAAGGACTTTGCCGGGGTCCTGGTGGTTCGGAGAACCGTTTTATCCCGGCGGGCCCAATCGCCGCGCGGATTTCGTCCCCCGGTGCGCACGCGCCGAACAGCCCGCGTTTGGCAAGCTGAGGGCACTCGGCTCGGAACCGTCGTTCCTGCTCGAAGTTTCCTCCGACGGTGTTGTTTGCTGTACATCGCCGGGTCGCGACCGGACCGCCGGGTCGGCAGACCGTCGAGGCTCGCCAATCCCAGCGCGGAAGACGAAGACCTAGGAGTCGACGATGACCCAACAACCGCCCCCCGCGCCCGGTGCCGGGGAGTCGTCACCCATCGAGAATCCGGCACGCAGACCGGTCGCCTCCTACGCGACCTACGGGGAAGCCGAGAGCGCGGTGGACTACCTCGCCGACCAGCGGTTCCCGGTGGAACGGGTCGCGATCGTCGGCCACGAAGTCAAGCTCGTCGAGCAGGTGGTCGGCCGGATGAACTATGGGAAGGCCGCACTGCACGGCGCCAGCGGCGGGGCGGTAACCGGCGTGCTGATCGGCTGGATCTTCGGTTTGCTCAGCTGGATCCAGCCGTTGTTGGCCAGCCTGACGCTGGCCGTTTACGGACTCATCTTCGGCGCCATCGTCGGCGCCTTGATCAGCTTGGTGGCCTACGCCCTGCAAGGCGGGCGTAGGGACTTCGCCGCGGTGCAGGCCATGGTGCCGAGCCGGTACGAGGTACTCGTCGACACCGAAGTCGCAGACGAGGCCGCGCGGCTCCTCCAGCAGCGGCAAGGCACGCCGGAACGTGATGCCACCGGTCCAGCGTCCTGATCGAACCGCGTCGCCGGCGGTCACATCGTCTGGCAACGATCCACTGTAGATGTTTCAGCCCGCAGCGCTCGCCGCGACTATGTCTTTCCGAATCTGCTCCAGCTGCCCCCTCAGGCTGCCTAGATCAGGATCGATTTCCGCCGCTCGCGGGGCTATTTGTTGCAACATCTCCACCGTGGAACCAGCCAGCCGAACGGCCTCATCGACGCGATCCTCGGCCAGCAACCGCTCGATCTGCCAACTGAGACCCGCGAGCGTCTCGCTGTTTGTGTCCGGAATCAGGTACCCCCCGAGGCCTGGCGGGTAGGGAGTGCGCTCACGCAGTTCCCGCAACGCCACAAGCACCGCGTCCGTGGCGCTCAGGTGGTCAAGCAAAACGATGAGGCGATACAGGCGCGCCACCAGCTGCGGCTGCCCGGGCTGTTGGCCAAGCCAATCGAACAGAACCTGCTCGCCGCCCAGGTGCTCCGTGATGCGTGACAGCTTCGCCGCGACTGGATTCGGTAGCGTCCAGTGGAACGGCAGGACGCGTGCCACCTGATGTGCGAGCGTCACCTCACCGTCGGCGTCGAGCGCGCCGGAAACCCACGCGTCGATCAGCTTTTGATCAAGACGGAATTCCTCCACGGGTCGTCTCCCATCGCGAGGCCGTCAAGCTGCTGCGGTGCTCGGCTGCTCGCCGACGACTCGCCGCGTCTCCGGGATCCGACAACGTCGCAACTTCGTTGAACGACGTGGGCAGCCGGCAGCCTGGTGCCGCAGCTCAGAATCCGGCGGTCGAGCACGCTGAGGCCCGGGCGAGCTGGCGCTACCGACCGGGCTACGAACCTTGAACCGCATCCGCACCACGTCCGACGCGAGACGGCCCCCGGAAAATCCCGAGAAATTCGATCGTCACCGAATCTGCCAGGTCTGCCGGGACCCTAGCCGGGTCCGCGAGCAGGGCACCTTCAAGAGTGGGCGTCCCCCGCAGTTCAGGTGCCCTGCTCCGGTTGGCCGGCCTACGATTCAAGGTCCGCCCGTAGTCCCCTGGTGTCAAGCCGTTCGCGGGGTTTCTCGCGCGAAGATGCGATCCACCCGATGCCGCACGCTTGCTCCGTCCCGAGATGAGACGTCTCAGGATGAGAGGGCCTCGTCGATGGCTGCGCTCAACGACGCCTCATCGAGCGGTCCGGAGTAGCGCCTGCCGTTGATGAACAAGGTCGGCGTGCCCCTAACACCGCTCGCTCGCCCGGAGGCGATATCCGCTGCCACCCGCGGAAGGTGCACGCGGGAGCGCGCGCCCACCACGGCATCACCGGGTACGCCGATCCGCTCCGCGTGACGAGCGAGGCTGGGGTCATCCAACTCGCGTTGGTGCGCGAACAGCTCTTCGTGCATCTCCCAGAACCGCGCGTACTCGTCGGCGGCCTCGCTGGCCAGTGCCGCCGCTACCGCGCGCGGGTGCACCTCGTCCAGAGGGAAGTGTCGGAACACAAACCGGAGATCGTCCTCGAACCGCTCGCGAAGCCGCTGGGTGATCGGGTGCAACCGACCGCAGTGCGGGCACTCGTAGTCGCCGTACTCCACTACCGTCACGCGGGCCGTATCCAGGCCGGCAATGTGGTCGCGGCCCGTGACCGGCTCCGTGAGCATCTCGGGCCGGTCTTCCTCCTGATCTTCGCCCACCGCCAGCGGCGGTTCGCACGCCGCTCCCCTGTTCCAGGCGAACGCGAAGATCAGACGCCCCAATACCGCGGCGATCAGCAACCCGAGGAGAATCCCGATCTTGGCATCCTCTTTCCAGACCTCGCGCTCGAACGCCAACTCGGCGATGAACAGGGAAACGGTGAACCCGATGCCCGCCAAGGCCGCGCCGCCGGCCAATTGCCCCCACGCCAGATTCCCCGGGAGCGCACCCATCCCGGAACGCAGCGCCACCCAGGTCCCGACGCAGATCCCGACGAACTTCCCGACGACAAGACCCACAACAACGCCGTGCGTCACCGGTGAGACCAAGGCCCGTGACAACGTCTCCGCGCTGATCTGCACCCCGGCGTTGGCCAATGCGAACAGGGGGACGATCAGGTAGCTGGTCCACGGGTGCAGCAGGAGCTGCAACCGCTCGTTCGGCGGCACCGCCGCCCGCACTCCCAACACCGCCTCCCGGCCGCGCTCCGGTGTCGGATCCCGCAGGAACATCTGCGTGAGCTCACCCATGCGAAGGACGTGCGACTCGTGCGGTTCGTACACCTGAACGAGAACCCCGAGAGTCAGGCCGATGACGGTCGGATGTATGCCGGACTCCACCGCGGCACCCCACATCGCCAAGCCCAGCAGGAGGTAGACGGGCGAACGCCACTCACCGAAGCGCCGCACCAGAAGCAACAATGCGAACAGGCAGAGGGCGATGCCCGCCGCTGTCCAGCCGATGTGCCGCGTGTACGCCACCGCGATGACCGCGATCGCACCGACGTCGTCGACCACCGACAACGTCAGCATGAACACCCGCAGCGGATCCGGGCACCGGGGCCCCACCAGGACCAGCACCCCGAGGACGAACGCGGTGTCGGTGGCCATCGGGATGCCCCAGCCCACTGCGGTGGGGCCGCCCGGGTTGAACGCCAGGTACAAACCGATCGGGAAGATCAACCCGCCCACCGCTGCGAGCGCCGGAGGCAGCGCTCGGCGCCGGTCGCGCATCTCGCCGATGCTGAACTCGCGCGAGACCTCCATCCCGATCACGAAGAAGAACAGCGCCATCAGGCCGTCGTTCACCCAGTGCCGGAGGTCGAGATCGAATTCGAGGTCGCCCAACCGCAGCGCGAACGGGGTCTGCCACACGGCCTCGTAGGTGTCGGCGAACGGCGAGTTGGCCCACACCAGCGCGATGAGCGTGGCGGCGAGCAGCACCATGGTCCCGCCGGACTCGGTGCGCAGGAAAGCGCGGATCGCGCGAGTTAGGCCCCTTTCCGGGGTTACACCCGGCACCTCCATCCACAGCCTCCCGCTCCCATCGCACCCGGTGCCATGCTCCCGTCAGGACACGCCGACCGCACGACGACCTGGATGCGAGGCCTCGATGCGCGGACGACGCCCCCGAAGATCGGTGCGGGCGTGGCTGCGCGCCCCGTCGGGCAACCCGGCCCGTGCGTCGACTTTTGGACTTGGGATGCCCGCCGACCGTGGTCCAGAGGAAGCAGATCGACCTCGTGTGGCAGGGCCGTGGCCTGGTCGTCGAGTATTCGTCTCGGCGGTGTGGTCCGCACCAACGCCGTCGCCTGCTGCGCAGGGCACTACGGCCTTCGAAGACTCGCGCTGCCGGGCCGAACGCCGCCTGCGAATTCGACCTGCGGGGCGGACGCGAACGGACTCGGCTCTTGTCAGGGTCGTAGGCGCGCGGGCTTGGGGCCGGCCCACGACTTCGCTCCGAAAGGCACCCCGAGCCAAAGGAGCCAGGCACGACGTTGATGCGGTTGAGAACTGGTGCCTGAAGGGCACGGGCCGGGGCGTGACAGCGGTACCGGCCCTGACCGGAGTGGGAGGTGGCTCGATGGCTCTGGTGCTAACCGTGAATCCAGGCTCCTCCAGCTTGCAGGTGCATCTCGTCGATGCTCAAGCGGATGAAGTGCTCGATTCATCGGCCGTGGAGCAACATGCGCACAGCGCGGAAGCGCGACGCGCGCTCGAAGGACTGCTGGAACGCGTTCAGGACCAGCACATCGCAGGAGTCGGTTACCGCCTTGTCCACGGCGGCCAGAAGGTGCTTTCTCCGGTCACGGTCGACGACTCCACGCTCGATGCGGCACGCGCAGCGGAATCGCTGGCGCCATTGCACGTTCCACCGGTGCTCGATCTCGTGGACACCCTGCGCGCGCGATTACCACGGCTTCCGCACGTGCTGTGCCCTGACACGGCCTTCCACGCCGAGCTTCCCGAGGTCGCGAGAACTTACGCCCTGCCCGCGAATTGGCGGCTACGCTACGGAATTCGACGCTACGGCTTTCACGGGCTCTCGTATTCCCGGGCCCTGCGGCGCACTGCTCAGCTGCTCGGCCGTCCGGAGGATGATCTGCAGCTCCTACTGACCCACCTTGGCGGGGGCTGCTCGGTATGCGCGGTCCGCAGCGGGCGAAGCGTGCAGACGTCGATGGGCTTCACCCCGCTTGAGGGCGTGCCGATGACCACGCGTTCCGGCAGCGTCGATCCCGGTTTGCTCCTGTGGCTGCAGCGCGAAGCCGGACTCGGCATCGACGACATCGCCGAAGCGCTCAACCGGAGGTCGGGCTTGCTCGGGCTCTCCGAGGGGCTTTCCGCGGATACCCGGGAGCTGGTGCAGGCGGCCGAAAACGGCGACCCCAGGGCCGAATTGGCCATGAACGTGTTCGCCCACGGCGTCCGGCGGGAGCTCGCCGCGGAGGCCACCAGCCTGGACCGCGTGGATGCGGTGGTCTTCACCGGCGAGATCGGCTGGGACCAGCCCGAGCTCCGCGAAGCGGTGTGCTCCGGGCTAGGGGTGCTGAGCATCTCCGGAGGTTTGAGCGGCAACCGCGACGACGATGGTCCGGTCAGCCCGCCCTCCGCGGCCGTACCCGTCCTCGTCGTGCGTCCGCGGGAAGAGCTCGAAATCGCCAGGTCCACGATGACCGCCTTGCACAGCTGAAGCCCGACCGTGACCCTGTACCGCTCGAAAAGGCGTAGCGCCTTGGTCAGAACAGCTCAGCGAATACTGATGGTCGCCTCCCCGGCCTTCAACCGTTGGAGACGTCACGCCAAAGCCCAACAGGCGGCCGGAAGCCTCTCGGTTCCGGCCCAGGTTCACTCGGCGTAGAAGTAGATCGTCAGCTCGTACGTTTCCGGATTGGGGGCTCGTCGCCAGGACACGTCGAGGACGCGTGCCGTGTTCCCGCTGATTCCCAACCACAGCGTGGCCTTGTTGAACGCCTCGTCCTGAGTCTCCCCGTGGCACGACAAGGAGAGCACCTGCTCGTAGGGTCCTCCCGGTGGCAGGTTCGCAGTCGGATCCATTCCTCGCTCCTTCGTTCGCGCATGATCGCCTGGAGACGGCTAGTGCCCGCCTGGCGGTGGCGAAAGCTCGCTGGTGGAAGCGCACGGGCTCGGCGACTCGGCTGGTGTTCGCGGGTCATTTGGAGGATGGTCATGGCCTGTCGGCACAGACCCTGACTCTCTGCCTCGCGTCACAATTCGGGGCTCCGACGTAGCATTGCCGATGCACGGAACGCACCCGATCCATTCGTCCCCACTGGCGACCACCGGTCGATCTGGGCGTGGTTGAGCTGCTGCACGCCGTGGTAGAGGCCGTTGAGGTTGCCCAGGCCCAATCAACGAGCGCATCTCCCAGCACGATGATTCTTATGCGCTCGCCATCGCCAGCGCTGTCAGTCGTCGGCGAGAACCTGTTCCAGCCACATGGTGTGGACCGGGCCGTCGCCGAGTTCCGCGTTGCTAGTCAGCCGGCGGTGCAGTGCCACCGTGCTCGCGACGCCTTCGACGTGGAACTCGGCGAGCGCCTGCCGCGCCCTGGCGTAGGCCTGCTGGCGGTCCGTTCCCCAGCAGATGAGCTTCGCGATGAGCGAATCGTAGAAGGGGCTGATCCGGTCCCCTTGCGAAAAGCCCGTGTCCACCCGCACCCCCGGGCCGCCGGGCAGGTGCAGTGCGGTTATATCGCCAGGAGTCGGGGTGAAGGCGCGCGCCGGGTCTTCGGCGTTGATGCGCAACTCGATGGCGACGCCCCGGCACTCGATCGAGTCCTGATCCAGCGTGAGCGGGGCGCCACCGGCGATTCGCAGCTGCTCCGCGACGACGTCCACGCCGGAGATCGCCTCGGTGATCGGGTGCTCGACCTGGACGCGCGCGTTCATCTCGATGAAGTAGAAGTTCTCGTCGCTGTCGACCACGAACTCCACAGTGCCGGCGTTGCGGTAGCCGACATGCTCGGCCAATCGCACCGCCGCCGAGGTGATGGCCTGCCGGGTCGTCTCGCGCAGGGCCGGCGCGGGCGCCTCCTCGAGGAGCTTCTGCCGGCGCCGCTGCACCGAGCAGTCCCTTTCGAAGAGGTGCACGACGTTCCCGTGCTCGTCGGCGAGCACCTGCACCTCCACGTGCCGCGCATTGGGAACCGCGCGCTCGAGATAGATCGTCGCGTCCCCGAACGCCGAACGCGCCTCTGCTCGGGCTCCGGGCAGCACGTCCAGCAGTTCTTCGGTGTCGCGGACCGGCCGGATCCCCCGGCCTCCCCCGCCCGCGGCGGCTTTGAGCAGCAGCGGGAATCCGATTTCCAGAGCCACCCGCGGTGCCTCCGCCGGGTCGATGATCGGGCCGCTGCCGGGCACCACCGGGATGTCGGCGGCCTCAGCGGCGCGCCGCGCAGCCGCCTTGTCGCCCATCTGCTCCAGGACGGCCGGGGGCGGCCCGATGAACACCAGGTCCGCCTCGATGATCGCCCGGGCGAAAGCGGCGCTCTCCGATAGGAATCCGTAGCCCGGGTGCACCGCGTCCACGTCGGTGGATCGCGCCGCCTTGAGCAGCGCATCCGGATCCAAGTAGGACTTCTGCGCGGCGGATCGGCCGATGTGCACCGCATCGTCGGCCATCTGCACCCACCGCGCGTACTCGTCGGCATCGGAGTAGACCGCCACCGCTTCGATGCCCGCCGCGTGGCACGCGCGGATGATCCGAACGGCGATCTCGCCGCGGTTGGCCACCAGCACTCGCCGCAGCCCGGTCATGGCTCGTCGACCTCGAACAAAGTCTGGCCGACGTCCACCTCGTCGCCGTCGTCGAGCAGGATCTTGCTGACGCGGCAGGCCCGGTCCACCTTGACCTCGTTGAAGGTCTTCATCACCTCGATGAGCCCCAGCGTCTGACCCGGCCGCACAACGCTACCGGGTTCGATGAACGGGTCCGCCTCGGGCGACGGGCGCCGGTAGAAGACCCCCGGCATCTGAGCATCCACTGTAGACATAGATTTCCTCTCGAACAGCGCTAAGCGGGTGCGACCGCCGCCCGCGCCTTCTCCAGCCGTGCATGCCGCTCCTGTCGGGCGGCCATCGCCGCCTCGACGTCCACCGGCGTGAAATGCACCCGACCCCCGGTCCTGGTCTGCGCCATGCGGTCCCGGTCCACCGAGATCACCGTCCCGATGGTCGCGTACCCACCTCCGGTGACCGCGTCGTTGAGCAGGACGATCGGCTCGTCCCCGCCGGGAACCTGCACCGAGCCGACCGGGTAACCGAGGTCGACCACGTTGGCCTGATCGCTGCCCGCCCCGAACGGCTGCTCCCGTTCGATGAACTCCAGCGATCCGCCGCGCAGCCGGTAGCCGACCCGGTCGGCGTCCTTGCTCACCTTCCACTCCGTGCCGAGGAACGAATCCAGCGCGTGTTCGGTCAACCGGTAGGCGCACAACCCGACGACGAACCGCAGTTCGGTTGCCGCCGGGAAATCCGGGCGCAGCTCCTCGGGCATCTCGGTACCGACCGCCGGGGCTGGTCCGGCCTCACCGAGCGGCAGCCGGTCGCCGCTGATCAGCGCGCGTCCCTGGAAACCGCCGATGCCGGTGAGCATGTAGGTCGAACGCGAGCCCAGGTACGGAGGCACATCGATGCCACCGCCCACCGCGACGTACGGACGGGCACCGGCGCGGACCTGTTGGACCGCCAGCACGTCACCGGCCGACACCCGCAGCGCCTGCCAGGCAGGAGCGGGTTCCCCGTTGATCGTCACGTCGCTGTCCGCGCCCGTCACCGCGACGCTGCGCGAGTCGGTGAACTCGAGTTCGGGTCCGAGGTACGTCGCTTCCAGGGCGGCAGCACCGTCCGGGTTGCCGACAAGCAAGTTGGCCACCGCGAAGGAGTACTGGTCCACGGCACCCGACGGCGGCATTCCGATGGCGTACTGCCCGTCTCGACCTGTGTCCTGGACGGTCGTGGACAAGCCGCCCGATCGCACGATCACGAAGCTCACCGGTACAGCACCTCCAAGAGCCGCCCGTTCACTGCGTCCGGGTCAGCGAGCAGTTCCGCCGGGACCAGCTCCACGTCGCGGATCCGGTAGCGGAAGCGCCCCGCCGCCACGTCGGAACGGGTGCGGTCGTACTCGTCGCGGTCGATCGCCCGGTACCGCAGGACGTCGCTGGGCCGCGGGAACGCGATGTCGTCGGCGAAATCCGGCAGCCGCTGCGCGAGGTCGAACACTGGAGCGGGAGCTATCCCGAAGAGCTGGTACCCGCCGGCCCCGCGCACCGGGTAGACCACGGCGAAAGCCCCGCCGTAGCCGAAGGCTCGTTCCGGCGTGTCGGTCCGCGGACGCACGTACTTCGGCACCTGGATCTGCCGGTCGCGCGGCACCATCTGGTAGCAGAACGGCAGTCCTGGGACGAAACCGAGCATGGTGACCAGGAACGGTGCCGCCGTGATCGCCTCGATCACGGCCCGGGCGTCCGGGAAACCGTTGATGCGGGCGGCGTACTCGAGGTCGGTGGCGTCCGGATCCTGGTGGCGGTCGCGGAACTTGAGCAGGGTTTCGCGGGTCCACGGGTCGTCGAAGAGCACCGGCACGTCGACGATGCGGGTGCGCACCGCGTGGTCGTCCGGCAGTTCGCCGGCCGTGTGCTCCAATCTGCGCAGTTCTTCGACCAGTTCGGCCGGGTGCAGGCGATCGGGGTTCAACCGCACCAGGTACGAGGCGTTGGACGGGCAGATGTCGATGACGCCGTCGATATTCTCGCGGCGCAACGCACCGGTGATCGCCATCGCCTTGAGGTTGGCTTCCAAGCTCATCTCACGGTCGAGCTCGACGAAGACGAACTCATCGCCACCGAACTCGTAACGCGCCGGCGGCAGCTGCCTCTCCATCGCGATCACGGCCCACCCCCTCGCCCCCGAATGCGAGTTGAGAATGCGCCGCGGGACCGCTGCGCGCAGCTTGGTCGTGCCTGCGTGAGGCACCTTCGGGTGAGGTGGTGTTGTGACCGCCCTGCGTGCGGGGGCCCCGACACCTACCATCAGCGGCCGACCTGGAGGTGACCAGTTGCGCACTCTCGTCGATCTCAACGCTGACGCAGGGGAGAGCTTCGGACGGTGGCGGCTCGGTGATGACGCCCGCCTCATCCCGCTCGTGACGTCCGTGAACATCGCGTGCGGTTGGCACGCCGGGGATCCGGCGACGATGAGCCGCTCTGTCGAACTGGCGCGTGACGGCCGGACATCGATCGGCGCGCACCCTGGTTTCCCCGACCTCATCGGCTTCGGCAGGCGGGCCTTGTCGATGAGCCCGGGGGAAGCCGCCCGGGCGTGCCTGTACCAGTTCGGCGCACTGCAGGCGATCGCCGCCCGCCACGGTGCCGTGATCTCCCATGTCAAACCGCACGGTGCGCTCTACGGCCTGGCGGTCAGGGACGACGCCGTCGCCGAAGCCGTGGTGGAGGCCTTCGCCGCTGCGGCCCCCGGTGTTCGGGTCGTGCTCCTTGCCGGACCGGTGGCCGAACGTCTCGCCGATCGGGGGTTCCCGGTGGTGCGGGAGGCGTTCGCCGATCTGGACTACGACGAATCCGGCCACATCATCATCGAGCCGGATCCCCGGGCCAAGTCCCCGCAGCGCTGCGCGGACCAGGCGGTGGCGGTGCTCCGCGGCGAAGTGACCTCCGTCGCGGGCACGCCCATCGCGGTCGACGCCGACACGATCTGCCTGCACGGCGACCGACCGAACGCGGCGGAGATCGCGGAGGCGATCCGCGACCGGTTCGCCGCCGAGGGAGTGCGCCTGGCTGTGATGGCCGAGGTCGCGGACGCGCGGTCCTAAGTCAGCCAGCCGGCAGCAGGTCGTCCGAGGCCTCGATGCGCGAATCGCCCAGGTGATCTCCTTCCGGGCTGAACGGCGGCACGATGTGCGGCACGCAGTCGGCCACCAGCAACGAGTCCACCGCGCGCTCCTCCGGACCGGCGCTCACCACCGCGGTGCCGTTCGGCGCCCAGATGCCGGAATTGCCCCGGTACTCCCACTGCCCGCGTTCCGAGACCTCCCAACCCCGACGGTTGGCGTAGGCGACGAACACCCGCCACACGGCCGCCATCGCGGGGATGATGTGCTCGGTGGCATCGGGATAGGGAACCAGCGTCGGAGTCCCGTCCTCCAGCGTGAAGTGCCGGTCCGCGGCCGTCGGACCGACGATCAAACGCGCGCCGCGCCGGACCAGGCTCTGGTAGAGCGGCGGGAACTCGCACTCGTAGCAGTTGAGCAAGCCAATCGGAAACCCGTTCACCTCGACCACCGGTGGAATTTCGTCACCAGCGGTGAAGTTCGCGCGTTCGGCGGCGCCGTACAGGTGTGTCTTCCGGTAGTTGGTGATGAGCTCGCCGTCTGCGGCAACGGCCACCGAATCGTGCAAGGCACCGCTTTCCGCCCGCTCCACGTAGGGCAGGACGATCGCGACGTCGTGCAGCTTGGACAACTTCCGGGCGAGCTGGACGGACTGGCCGTCGGACGGCTCCGCCAGCAGTTCGCACTGCTCGCGCCCGAGCGCGTAGCCGGTGTTGAAGCACTCGGGGAACGCGCAGAGCTGGCAGTCGTAGCCGGCCGCCAGGACTAGGACTTCCTCCATCCTGGCGAGGTTCTCCGCCTTCGCGGTCGGCGAACCCGCCGGGTTCTCGCCCTGGAAGAGCGAGACCCGGATTCCGGTGCCGGGCCGTGGTGGTTCGCGGTCGACCAACCTGCTGGTGATTCGGACGGGACGCATGGTTCTCCTTTTCCGATCAATTCACAGTGGAGATGAACTCTTCGACAGCGGCCGTGAAGTCTTCAACCGCCTCCGGCGTGAAGTCGCTGCGGACGACGACGCGCATCACTTCGACCTCGTCCAGTTCGGGCGGAAGCGTGTAGACGGGCACTGCCCAGCCGCGGTCGGCCAGGTGCATCGCCAACCGCCGCAACTTGATCGGCGGCTCCGCGGTCAGTGCCACCACCGGCAGTTCGCTGCCGTCTCCGAGCAGCCGGAACCGCCCGGTGTCGTGCAGGCGGTCGGCCAGCTGTCGCGCCAGCGACCTGGAACGGGCGTGCACGGCCTGGAAACCGGCGAATCCGAAGCGGATGAAGTTGTAGTACTGAAGGACCACGGGCGCTGCCGATCTGGAGAAGCTCAGCTCGTAGTGGGTGTCGTCGCCGCCGAGGTAGTTGATCCGAATCCCCAGTTCGGGACGGCGCCGGCCCCGGTCGCGCCACAGCAGCCAGCCCAAGCCCGGCAGGACCATGCCCGCCTTGTGGCCGGAGGCGTTGATCGACACCACCCGCGGGATGCGGAAGTCCCAGCGGAGCTCGGTGTCCAGGAACGGTGCGATGAGCCCGCCGGAGGCGGCGTCGACGTGCATGGGCACGTCGATCCCGCGCTGTTCGGCGAGACTGTCCAGCTCGGCCGCGATCTCGGCGATCGGCTCGTAGCGCCCGTCCAGAGTGGACCCCAGGACGCCGATGACGCCAATGGTCCCCTCGTCACACAGGTCCGCGGCCGCGATGCCGTCGAGGGCCAGCCGCCCAGCCCTGGCCGGGGCGATGCGGGCCTCGACTCCCCAGTGGCGGCAGAACTTCTTCCAACAGGCGTGCGCGCCAGCACCCATGACGAGGTTCGGGCGGGACAGCTCGCCCCTGATGCGTGCCTGCCAGCTCCGCAGCAGGGCGACCCCGGCCAGCAGGGCGGCCTCGCTGGACCCCGTGGTGGCGCTGCCGACCACTCGCCGCGCATCCCCGTGCCACAACGAGCCGATGATCCGCACGCATTCGCGGAGCAGCTCATCCATCGCCGGGTACTGCTCGCGGTCAACGAGGTTGTAGTTCAGGTAGGCTCGGTAGACTCGATGGGCCTCCGGTTCGATCGATGTGGTGAGGAAGGTCGCGAGGTTCCGCTCCGGACGGCAGCCGCCGCGCAACCTGCCCGCCACGGCATTCAGCGCCGCATCCGCGTCCATTCCGAAATCCGGGATCCCACGCCGAAGGTGAGTCGAGGAACATAACGGTTCCTCGGCCGCGTTCGCCAGAGCAGACATGGTTGAACACTCCTGTTGCTGGTGGTGTGCGACAACATCGGTCACGCTACGAGCGATCAGGAGCAAAGCGCCATGAACAATTCGGCCCAGCGCATTCGTACTAGTGCCGTACCAACCGGCCGTGCTGGGCCGTCTGGGGTATCTCCTGTGGCATCCGAGCGATTTGATCGGCGTTTCAGTTATTTCCGCTGGTCGCGTGGCGAAATAGGAAGTGCTGATCGACGAACCGGGTACCGGGTGACCCCGGCCGAACCGCCCGAGTGGAGGCGTTTGATGGCCTGTTCCCACGACCGGGCGCTAGACCGGGCGATAACCGCCCTGCTGCACGAGGCCGTTGAGCATTCACGCGCGATGCGCCAGGTCCTGCACCAGGTCGGTCAGCTTGCTGCGCTCCGGATCGAGCTGACCCGACCAGACGAGAACGACGGTTTTCCCAAAGCCGCTGCGAACGGCCACGTGCTGTCCCCGCTGACCAAGCGGGAACGGGAGGTGCTCGACCAGCTCGTTCGGGGCCACTCCAACAGGGAGATCGCACGGTCGCTGGGCATATCGGAGCGCACGGTCAAGAACCACCTCCGCAACATCTTCACCAAGCTGGGCGTGGGCGATCGAACTTCAGCGGTCGTGAAAGCCTTGGGGCGCAACACCTAGCCCACTCCGCGGCGGAATGAGGTCGACAGAGCAACTGGGGTGCCAGGCCGGCTGTACGCCGATGCGGGAGCAGGAACGCCTTTCGGCCGAGGCCGGGATTCACCTCGAGTCTCGAACGAGATACTGGTGTTCCAGGGGGCGTGCGCCGAGCCACGACAGCTAGCCCGACTCACGCGACTCCCAGCGGAGTCGGGTACGCGGCGCTGCGAGGCGGCGCCGTGGACTACGGCGTCGGTGACGATCTCGGCTTGATAAATCGGCGGCATCGGTTCAACGCGCCGAGCTACCCGCCTGCGTCGATCCGGTCCGCTAGGTCTGTTTCGGAAATCACGGGAGCCATTCGTTGATCGCTGTGATGGTGACGGCTGCTTCGTGGCGGACGGCAAGCTTGTCGTATCTGGTGGCCACGGCTCGGTTCCGTTTGAGGCGGTTGATCCCGCACTCGACAGCGTGTCGCTGCTCGTAGACGTCCTTGTCGAATGCGGGTGGTCGTCCTCCAATCCGCCCGTGGCACCGGTCCGCCGACCGCAGTGGGCGTCGTGTTCCCTTCAGGTACCGCCTAGTGCGCGGGTTCAGGCGATCGGCAGGGGCAGCTGCGTGCTGTTGGGTCGCCGTGTCGTTGGGGCTGTTGTTAGCGGGGCTTCTTCGATGGTCCAGTCCGGGCCGAGGTAAACGATCACTAGTCGGTTCGCGCGGAGGTAGTCGACCAGGGCCGTGTCGTTGCCGGTGACGTCGGCCAGACAGGCCTGGAGGGCTGCGAGGAGGTGGGCTTGTCTCGCGTCAAGTTTTTGGCTCAATCTTGTTCGGTTGAAAATTGTGCCTGTTGATCTTGTTGATAATCCGAGCGTTTCCGCTCGGATTAGAGTCGTGATTCGCTCGGCCAGCCTAGCGGTCCTGAACCGCTCGAAAAGTCGTGGCGCCTGGTCAGGCCATCAGACGGACGCTGAACTGCTCGTGCTCCGGCACGAGAACGCCGTCCTCCGCCGCCAGATCACCGGTCAAGTCCGGTACGAGCCAACGGACCGTTTCTGGTTCGCAGCCCTGTCCTCGCGACTCCCCCGCCGCCGCTGGCACGACATCTTCCCCGTCCAACCCGCAACGATCCTCGCCTGGCACCGCAGATTCATCGCAAGGAAGTGGGACTACAGCGCACTCCGACGCCACACCGGACGGCCACCTACCCATCCGACGATCAAGAAGCTCGTCCTTCGCCTGGCCCGCGAAAACCCGCGCTGGGGGCACAGAAGAATCCAGGGCGAACTGGTCGGACTCGGACATCCGATCGCCGCATCGACGGTTTGGGAGATCTTGGACTCGGCCGGCATCGATCCCGAGCCACGCCGAACTGGCCCCACCTGGAAGCAGTTCCTGGCTGCCCAGGCTCACGGCATCATCGCTGCGGACTTCTTCCACATCGACACCGCACTCGGCAAACGCCTCTACGCCCTGATATTCCTCGAACACGGCACACGCCGACTACATATCGCCGGCGTCACCGCCCATCCGACCCAGGAGTGGACCACACAACAAGCCCGCAACCTCACCACCGTCACCGATGGACCTCAGGGCCAGCTCCGGTTTCTGCTCCGCGACCGCGACACGAAGTACTCGGGCAGCTTCGATGCCGTCTTCCAAGCCGAAGACATCGACATCCTCACCCCCGCACCCCAGGCGCCACGGATGAACGCCCACTGCGAACGGGTCATCAGAACTCTCCGCAGTGAAGTGTGCGACCACGTTCTGATCCTCAACGAGGCACACGCCCGGCAGGTCCTCGCCGAGTACCAGCAGCACTACAACCAGCACCGGCCACACCAGGCGCGACAACAGCGACCACCCGAACCTCGCCAACAGCACCAACGAGCACACGGAGTCAATGCCCGCCCGTTGCTACATACTCGGGTCCTTAATGGACTCATCAACGAGTACCGGTACGCGGCTTGACGTGCAGCGATGACTTCTCGAGCGGTACAAGACCGGTCACGTCTCGGATCGCCTGCTGCCTGCCGCGTTCCTTGATCTCGTCATCCAGTCCACTCTTGCCTACACATCGGTCTCACCGACACTCGGACCACGAGTCGACCCAGACACGCGCCGCGCGAGCGTCGTCGGTGCCACACGCCTCCTCGTCCCTCCTTGGCACCGCTTCGTATGAGGCCATCCATCGTTCGTGCTGCGTTGCTGACGCCGTGTCCGCCGCTGCGGATACCCAGTGGCAGGTGCGACGAGGACGCACGGAGCACAGCCCTCGAGGTGGACCGCTGCCCGAGGGGCGGACGGCAGCGCTTGACCTTGTGCTTGGAACACACGTTGAACTCGATGGCCCGACAGTCGAGCGGTGCTTGGCCACCGCTCGATGCATGCAGCGATCAGTAGCTGCGACCGATGCGGAGACCACTCATGGCCAACGACAGTTCCGTCCAGGCGGAGACCAGGCGTGCCCGGAGATTCAGGCCGCTGATCGCGGTTGCCGGAGTAGTGGCCGCCACTCTGGTGACGGGAAACATCGCGTTCTCGAGCGGTGACGACGGTGGTGAGACGAAGACGCCGGATGTCGCCGCACTCGCGGGCCCACTTGCGGACCAGGAGCTGGCGTGGGAGGCCTGCGAGTTCAACGATGACGGCCCGCCCCTGCCAGGCGCGGACCTGTCCAACGTCGAGTGCGCCACCATCCAGGTTCCGCGGGACTGGCATGACCCGGATCCGGAGGTGACATGGGATGTCCGGATCTCCCAGGCGCGCAACATCGATCCCGCGAACCCCGACTACCGCACAACGATCATCACGCACCCCGGCGGACCGTACGCCTCCGGGCTGTCCTACAGCAGCACCGTCCAGATGTACACGCCAGAACTCCGTCCGACCACGAACTACGTCAGTTTCGACCAGCGCGGCCTCGGTCAGTCGAGCCACGCGGAATGCGAGTACTAATACGAGTACGACCCGGATGACGGGCGATCGGCCGAGGCGCGGGCGATCGGCGAAGCCTGTTCGCAGGACACCGACGTGGCGACCATGACGACCGAGCAGGCCGCCTACGACATGGACTTCATCCGCCACCTTCTCGGGCTCGAGTCGGTGACCTACATGGGCTACTCCTACGGCACTTGGCTCGGGACATGGTTCGGCAGCCTCTTCTCCGACAACATCGAGCGGATGGTGCTCGACTCGGCGACGGACTCGACGCAGGAATCGATCCAAACGCTGTACAACGCCGCTCACGAGGGCCGTGATCGCCAATTCCGCCTGCACATGATGAACTGGATCGCCCGCAACGACGCGACTTTCGGGCTCGGTACCGACCCGGAATCCATCTGGGATCGGTACTTCGCGGCCACGAGCGCCCCGGAGCGGTCGCTGGCGGCACTCTACGCCTGGAACTCGGTCAACGGCCCGGTCGCCTTCTCGAACCCCGTCGCATATCCGGCAGCCGGAAGCCTCGTGTCGAGCATCATCGCCGAGGGCGAGTCGCCGACGGATCCGGTGGTCCCCGCGGAGTCGGCTGCTCGCATCATCGATCAGACGGACCTGCCCGACGAGCTGCGCGCCGCGGCGCACGAACGCCTCGCGCAGCTGGCCAACCCCCCTGTCCACGAACCGGGCGAGACAGTCCACGGCACGCACGACTACGTGATCGAGTTCACCGCGTGCACGGACGGCCAGTGGACGCAGGGCCTCGACTACTGGGAGGAGTTCAACGAGCGCACGGCAGAGGTCGCGCCGCTGACAGCGCAGCTCGGGCTGCTGGTCACGCCGACGTGCGCGTTCTGGCCGACGGACTCGAAGATGCCGCCCCTGGACGACAGCTTCACCGAGACCATCGTCCTGCAGAGCGAGCTCGACTCGATGACGCCGTTCGAGCAGGGCTGGGCTGCAGGCACAGGGCTGCCGAACACGAGCCTGATCGCGGTCGACAACGAGAGCATCCACGGGGTGTTCCCCTACGGCACAGAAGAAGTAGACCGACCGGTGATCGACTTCCTCCTCAGCGGCGACCGGCCCGCACGGACGATCATCGCCGCAGGCAAACCCCTACCCCTGGAGCAGTCCACGTACGAGTCGTGGACGCCGCTGGACGAGAACGCCGAGCACGCCACCGAAACCCCTCGGTTCACCGACCCGACCATCCCGGCCGAGACGGGCACGCGCTGAGCGAGGCGCCGACTCGGCAGCCCTCCTCAGGCACCCCGCGATGACCCGGCGCTGAGCACGAGCGCGACCCGAGTCGCCCCGACTCGGGTCGCCACCGCGAGGCGGGCCGCACTTGACCCTGTTCCAGGAACAGGGTTCTCAATGGGTGGGAACGCTGAGCGCACGACTCGTGCGGTGGAGAGGACACGATGAGGGACGAGAACCAGGCACCGGACGATGCGTCGCTCGACCGGTCGATCGACGAGCCGCTGCTCGTCGAGGACGTGCTGCTGCTGCTCTACCAGCCGTCCTCCGGCGCGATCGCGGGCGAGAACTTCCTGTACTACGTGCTGGGCGGTGCCGTCGTCGCGGACCTCGCGCTCCGCGACCTCACCGAGGTGCAGGAGGTCGGCCGACTCGTCCGCCGCGTCGCCGCACGCGGCGACGCCCCGCACGACGGCATCCTCCGCCCGGCGTGGGACTACCTGAACACGAAGCCGCGCGGGATTCGGACAGTGCTCGCGGCGATCGGTCCGGAACTGCGCAGCAAGGTGCTCGACAAGCTCGTCGACGACGGGCATCTGCGCCGCAAGCGCAAGAAGCTGCTCGGCTTCATCCCATCGGAGTCCCTTGAACTCGGGAGCGCACGGCGCGCGGAGCTCCTCGTCCGCGTGCGCGCGACGCTCGTCGACGGGACGGAGCCCGACGCCAGGACCGCTGCGATCGCGGCGCTGCTCTCGGCGAGTGCCAACCTGCACCAGTTCGATCCCGAGATCCCATGGACGTCGTCGGTCATCCACCGCGCGAAGGAGTTCGAGAACGGCAACTGGGGCGCGGCGGCCGTGGGAGCGGCCGTCACTCGGGCGACGATCGCCGTCATCAGCGGCGCCCTGAGCGCGTCGGCCGCCGCGAATGCGGACGGTCGCGGCTAGTTGTCCTCCCGGACATCTCGAAGAACATTTCTGTATCGTCCGGGACGGAACTCCTGGCCAGGATTCAAGCAGAGGCAGGACCATGTCGTGGAGCACCCGCGAGCTCGCTGATCTCGCGAGCACGACCGTCAACACCGTCCGGCACTACCACGAACGCGGCCTGCTCGAAGAGCCCGACCGGCGCACGAACGGCTACAAGCAGTACGGCGTCCCCCACCTCATCCGTCTACTGCAGATCCGACGGCTCCGCGACATCGGCGTCCCGATCGCGGAGATCAAGCGGCTGGACGCCGGCGTCGGGACCTCGCCAGAGGTGCTGGCCGCCATCGACGCGAATCTCGTCGAGACGATCGAACGCAGCCAGCGAGCACGCGTTGAGATCGCCGACATGCTCCAGCACGGCTCGATCACGGACGTGGCGACGGGGTTTGCGAGAGTCGCGCCGCGGTTGTCCGCATCCGAGCGATCGTTGACGCTCATCTACTCGCAGCTGTACGAGCCCGAGGTGATCAACGACGTCCGCGAGATGCTCGACACCGACGCTGACGCCGCGACGGTGGAGTTCGAGTCGCTGTCCGCAGACGCCGACGAGGCGACGCGCGCTCGCCTCGTCGAAGAGTTCGCGGAGACGATCACGAAAACCCTGGTGAACTACCCCTGGATAGCCACACCGGAAGCGCACCTGCGGCGAACGCCGATGTCGACCGCCGTCACCATGGTCAAGACCATGCACGCGATCTACAACCCTGCGCAGCTGGAGGTCCTGGAGCGGGCCGCAGAGCTCGCGCGGACACGGGAGGACCTGGGACGAGACCCGGATCCCCGAACATGACCGGGGTGCTGCACCGGCTGAGGCGAGTCCGGCGCACGGCGTGCGCGCCAGACCCGCCTCCGGTTCAGCAACCGCCAGCGCTACGCACCAGCACCATCGGTGGTGGGCGTGGCCAGCAGCTGCAGCTCCCAGGTGAGCGCGATCCCGCTAGCACCACCGTGGTCGAAGAGAACCTGCGCGAGCGCGCCGGTCGTCGACTCGCGAGCCCAGTCGCGCTGCCATTCGCTGACCACGGCCATCCAGGTGATGGGTACCACGCCGGCCTGCTCCATGCGACGCACCGCCATGTCGTGCGCCTCGGCGCTGACCGCGCCGCTGGCGTCCGTGACGACGAAGACGTCGTACCCCTCGCCCAGCGCCTGGATGGCGGGCATGGCGACGCAGATCTCCGTCCACAGCCCGGCGATGATCAGCTTCTTGCGCCCCGTCTTCTCCACGACGTCGACGACGCGACGGTCTTCCCAGGTGTTGATGAACGTGCGGTTGATCGGCTTCTGGTCCGGGAAGACGTCCTGGAGGGCCTTGATGAGGTAGCCGCCACGTTCTTCGATCACCGTGGTCAGCACCGTGGGGACGTCGAAGACCTTCGCGGCCTTGGCCAGACCGACGACGTTGTTGACGACCATGGTTGATTCGTGGCTGTTGAGGTTGGTGAACTGGAAGGGCTGGTGGTCGATGAGCACCAGGACGCTCTCCTCGGGGGTGAGCAGTGCATCGAGTCCGGACTTCGCGGTGCGCGTCACGATGTTTCCTTCTGCGTGTCGGGTAGAACGTTCGATGGTGAGGGTCAAAGCTGTTCGGGTGATGGCATCGCCGGGCTGATGTGCGAAGGGGGCAGGTCACGCGAACCGAGGCCGGCTCCGACCAGTTCGACGGGGCAAGGTTGAAACGTCTTCCGTGGCCTGAAAACGACCGTACGGCGGCCATCCCGCAAGCGTCCAAGACTTGTTCGGCTGCGGGACGATAGGATTCGTCTATCGATATCAGCCCCCGCGTTCTCCGCTACTTCGTCGCCGTAGCCGAAGAACTCCACTTCGGCCGCGCAGCCACGCGTCTCTACATCTCCCAGCCGTCCCTGAGCCATCAGATCCGCAAGCTTGAGGAGACCCTCGGAACCCCGCTGTTCGTGCGTTCGAGCCGTCGGGTGCAGCTCACCGCCGCGGGCCGGACGCTGGTTCGCGAGGCGCCGAAAGCGCTGACCGCGCTTGAGCAAGCCGTGCAGCTCACCCGGCTGGCCGGGTCAGGGATCGCGACCACGATTCGGCTGGGCTATACCCCGGTCGCGAACTTCGACACGCTCACGGTGCTCCTGGATGCGCTCCAGGAAGACCACCCCGACTTCACGATCGACGCTCGAGAGGTCTTCAGCGCCGAGATTCCCGAACGGATCTGCGCCGGCGACCTGGACATCGGTCTCGCCCTCTCACCACAGCCCATCGACGGGGTAGGTGGCGAGATCCTCCGCGAAGAGCCCGTTTCCGCACTCCTGAGCACTCGCCACCGCCTCGCTGCCGCACCAGCGATCCCGCTGACAGCCCTCCGCGACGAGACGCTGCTGTTGTTCCCCCGCCGCCTCGCCCCGACGTACTACGACGGCATCGTCGCCGCATGCCACGAAGCGGGCTTCTCACCCGAGATTTGCGCATTCGAAGCTCCTCCGGTGAACGCCATGCTCGCCCGGCTCTCCAGCGGACGCGAGGTCGGCCTGGCCCCTGCATCGTTCGCCGAGCACGCCGCGAAGGCCAGCACCCGCGTCACTCTTCGCGACGTCGTCGATCCGTCGATCGTGGCAGAACTCTCGGTGCTGTGGCCCGCGAACGATCCGTCGCCGGCCATCGCGAGCGTCCTCGCCACCGCCCGACGATGCGCTGAACGCAACGGATGGCTACGCAGCCCCCTCACGTAGTGCGTGAAGCTGCGGCCCGCAGCCTCGATCACCGAATCGCTCCGACCACAGTCACGGTCGCGGGTCGTTGGGTTTGCCCAGGGTTTGGTTGACACCTGATGCGTGAGGCTGTGGCCTCGCCTGGAAGGATGTCGTCGCGCCCAAGCCTTACTCGCAGGAGTTCCGTAACGATGTGGTCGCCGTGGCCCGTCGTGGCGAGGCTCCGTTGAAACAGATCGCCGCTGATTTCGGGATCTCAGCACCACCCGAACAGCCGCATCCCGGGTGACCGCGGTCGATCCCGCAGCGGTGCCGAGGCATCGTCCGACACACCGGCCAACCCCGCCGACCGACGTCTGTCACGCGGTGCCGCAGACTCAGCGAAAGGGCCAGCCGGTCCGGTTTATGCGGCCCTGTTCCTCCGCAGGGCGGGCTCGCTGTCAGCTCGCAAATGGCGATTCCATCTTGAACAAGATCGCCATCGCCGGTTTCCGGGGTGTCCCGCAGGCGCGGGAGCCACATCACGAGTTCTCCATCTCCGGGGTCACGTGGTCGTAGACCCGGGCGATGCCCCTTCATGTTCTGTCCGAGCCGGGCGCGGCGTGCCACTCGTGCTGCACCTGGTCCGGACCATCGGAGGGTGATGTCGACTGGTGGACGAGGATTCCGACGATCGCGGCGAAGATCGCGATGGACAGCCCGGCGACCGTGGACGTGAGAGCTTTGCGGGTCGGTGGTCGTCCTGCGGTCCGACTCATGCGTGGCAGTCGAAGCGGAACCGTGTTGCCAGCCCGTACGCGGTTTTCGATACGCCAGCGATATCCGCCCGCTCCTACGATTGAGAGCATGCGCGTGCTGGTTGTCGAGGATGAGCCCTACATGGCCGAGGCCATCCGCGATGGACTGCGCCTGGAAGCGATCGCAGCCGACATCGCCGGAGACGGCGACACCGCTCTGGAGATGCTGAGCATCAACGCCTACGACATCGCCGTCCTCGACCGCGACATCCCCGGGCCCTCCGGCGACGAGGTCGCCGAACGCATCGTCGCTTCAGGCAGCGGCATGCCGATCCTGATGCTCACCGCTGCGGACCGGCTGGACGACAAGGCTTCCGGGTTCGAGCTCGGCGCCGATGACTACCTCACCAAGCCGTTCGAGCTGCAAGAACTCGTGCTCCGTCTCAGAGCCCTCGACCGCAGGCGTGCCCACAACAGGCCGCCAGTGCGGGAGCTCGCCGGCCTGCGGCTGGACCCGTTCCGCCGCGAGGTCTACCGGGACGGCCGGTACGTCGCGCTCACCCGGAAGCAGTTCGCGGTGCTCGAAGTCCTCGTGGCCGCCGAAGGCGGTGTCATCAGCGCCGAAGAGCTCCTGGAACGGGCTTGGGATGAGAATGCCGACCCGTTCACCAACGCCGTGCGCATCACGGTATCCGCACTGCGCAAGCGGCTCGGCGAACCCTGGCTGATCACCACGGTGCCCGGCGTCGGCTACCGCATCGACACGGGACCGGACGCCGGGAGCGAGGGAGGCGAACGTGGATAGGGCACCTGGGTTGAGCGTTCGTCTCAAGCTCACCTTCAGCTATGCCGGCTTCCTCATGATCGCCGGCGCCGTGCTGCTCGGGGCGTTTGCGGTGTTCCTGGACGGATACCGGGAGAGGGCACAGGACGCTGGTGCGGTTGTGATCGCACCTTCGGGCACCGAGCTACTGCGTGACTTCGCGCCGGCGGCCGCCGGCGCGATCGTGTTCCTCCTGGTGTTCGGTCTCGCCGGAGGGTGGATTCTCGCTGGGCGGATGCTGGCCCCGCTGACCCGCATCACCGATGCCACGCGCACGGCTGCGAGGGGTTCGCTCTCTCACCGGATCGAGTTGGAGGGGCGCCAGGACGAGTTCCGAGAGCTCGCCGACGCCTTCGACGGCATGCTCGCGCGGCTCGAAGCGCACGTCGCCGAACAGCAGCGCTTCGCAGCCAACGCTTCCCACGAGCTGCGTACTCCACTTGCGATCACGCAGACCCTGCTCGACGTCGCTCGCAACGATCCGAACCGGGAAAGCAGCGAGCTCGATGAACGCCTCCGCGTCGTCAACGCCCGAGCGATCGACCTCACCGAAGCACTGCTGCTGCTCAGCCGCACTGACCAGCGCTCCTTCGCCCGAGATGACGTTGATCTGTCTCTCATCGCGGAAGAAGCCACCGAAACACTCCTCCCGCTTGCCGAGAAGCACGGCGTCGTCATCGAAACCTCCGGGGACATCACCCCGGCCATCGGGTCCCATGCGCTCCTGCTGCAGTTGACCACGAACCTCCTGCACAACGCGATCGTCCACAACCTGCCCGAATACGGCACCGTTCAGGTCAGCACCGCTGCCGGTCCCAAGGACGCCGTGCTCACGGTCGAGAACACCGGCGACAAGCTCAGCCCGCACGTGGTCTCCACCCTCACCGAGCCGTTCCAGCGCGGCACCGAACGCATCCGCAGCGACCACGTAGGTGCCGGCCTCGGTCTGGCGATCGCCAAGAGCATCACCCAAGCTCACGACGGAACGCTCTCGCTCAGCCCGCGCGCCGACGGCGGGCTCTGCGTCACGGTACGACTACCCGCGGCAGCTCGGCAGGTCATGTAGGAAGCGGGACGAGATTCCGGCTTGGCCGGTGTACCCGCGTCGCTCGTAGAACCTGTGCGCGTCCGGCCGTCGATCATTGCTGGTGACCTCCATCCGGACGCATCCGTGGCCGGCGGCGAAAGACTCGGCGGCCTCGACGAGCCGGGAGCCGACGCCGTATCCGCGTGCTCGGTCGGAGACGACCAGTGCGGTGATTCGGCCCCAGGCGCCTTTGCGTTCGAAGAACGGGCAGACGTGGACGGCGATGACGCCGAGTGACTCGTCGTCGGTTTCGGCGATGTAGGCCGCACTGGCCGGGTCGTCGAACCAGGCCTGGAGCCGATCGGCTGTCGCTGCCCGATCATCCTGGGGATAGCCCAGCTGGCCGAGCAATTCGTTGACGGCTTCGGCGTCAGCGCTGCGCGCTAGTCGTACCCGCACGGTTCACTCCAAGCCTCGTTCGCCTCGCATCACGATGTCGCTCTGATCAAGATTCCTCGGTTTGCATGAAACCGCTCGAATACGTGCATGGGTAGCGATGCGGAGTCCGAGTTGTGGGAGTAGCCCGACGGGTTGTGGAACCGCACTACCCCGTCCTCGACCGCATAGACCAGCACGAGGTGGCCTCCTCGTTGCGGCGCGTGGGTGTCGGGGTCGCGAATCTCAGGGGATACCGAGGCGATCATGACCTGCCCAGGTCGCACCTCTCGGTTGGATACGTGAATTGGCGTATGCTCGACCAGTTCGCAGGGGAATCCGAACTGTGAGCTGACCCAGGCCATGAACGGCCGGTAGATGAGTCCTTGGACCTTGCCGGAGGGCTCCACCACGTAGCAGCCCCGGTCGAGAGCCAGCGCGATAAGTTCGCCCATCGTCAGCCGGACGTCGGTCCAGCCGTGGAGCAGCGACTGCAGACACGCCAAACCGCAGACCTTGCGGGACCAGAACAGGTACTCCTCGCTTGAGCGGTATCCGTCGGAGGCCCAGTCGTACAGTCGCGAGGGATCGGTGCGCGGTAAGAAGACCTCCAGCCCCGATAGGTCGGTGCGCCGCACGACGACCTCGTCGTTGCGTTCCAAACATCCCCACTGCGAGATGCAATGGAGACTCCGATCACGTGATGGGAAAGTCGAAGTAGACATCAGGATGGGGCTCGTTTCTTAGCGTGTAGTGCCACCATTCGCAGTCGTACCGATCGAATCCGCAGTCCTCCATGATGGAACGGAGATGCTCACGGTTTTGGGCCTCGGTTGGCGTGATTCCTCGGGCTCGATGACGTGAGATCGGGTCCATGAGGTCGTGGTCGCCACCCATGGAAGCCAGCTCGCCGGTGGCAAGGTGGTAGAGCGTCAGGTCGACGGCGCTGCCCCTGCTGTGGCCCGACTTCGCAGCCACGTATCCGTGCTCGACCATCTCGGCCCGGTCGATGTTCGGGTAGTGCCGCAGTTTGGTCCGGCCATCTTCTGGCTGTTCGGACCAGTGGAGGAAGCAGTCGACGGCGCGTTGGGGGCGATACCCGTCCCAGAGAAGCAGTCCGAAGCCAAGGGAGGCTGCCTTCTCGCGTGCTTGCTCCAGGGCCGCGCACAGGGACCGGGTGCCGACGATGCGATTCGCGAGATAGCCGTTTACCGGTTTGCCGGTGAAGTTGTCCCAGGTGGCGTACTTGGCATCCCAGCGGACGCCCGGCACCCAATCGTCAACGTAGACGAAGTCGTCGTTCATCGCTTCTTCCCGTGCAGTGTCATCGAGATGAGCCGGTCGATCAGATCGGACAGCGGCACCCCTGCGGCGGCCATCATCCGCGGGTAGCGGCTGTAAGACGTCATGCCGGGCATGGTGTTGACCTCGTTGAGGACCACCCGCCCGTCGTCGGTGAGGAACATGTCGACGCGGGCAAGTCCCTCGCAGCCCAGGGTGCGGTAGATGGTCATGGCGGTCTCTTGGACGAGCTGGCGCGATTCGTCGGAGATGTCGGCGGGAACGATGAAGGTCGAGTTCTCCGATCCGGTCTCGGGGGAGTCCTCCTGGTGGATTCTGAAGAATCCGTGCGAGAGGTCCACCCGGTCCACCTCGCCCGTGCTCAGGCCGGACAGTTCCCCGAGGACCGCGCAACCGATCTCGCTGCCGGCCACGACCTCCTCGATCAGGACCTTCGAGTCGTACTGTCGCGCCGCGCTCAGCGCGCTCGGCAATTCGTCGGCTCGGGTGATTTTGCTGACGCCGAACGAGGAGCCCGAACGGGCAGGCTTCACGAAGACGGGATACCGAAGGCGGTCTGGGTCGATCTCTTCGTTCTCCGCGACCACCCAGAAGGTCGGGGTGGCGATTCCCGCGCTCTTGGCGACGGTGTAGGCCAGGGACTTGTCCATGCATGCGGCCGAGGCCTGAATGCCGCAGCCGACGTAGGGGATGCCGGAGAGCTCCAACAAGCCCTGGATCGCGCCGTCCTCCCCGAGCCTGCCGTGAAGCATCGGGAAGACGACGTCGAGGCGCACCGTCTCGTAGCCTTCCTGCCCCATGACCAGCAGGCCGTGCACGCTTCGGTCAGGTGACAGAGTGACCGGACGAGTGCTGGCGTTCTCCCAATCCGTGTCGGGGCCGTCGCAGAGCCTCCAGTCGCCGCCGGTCGTGATGCCGATCCAGAGCGGCTCGTACTTCTCGGTGTCGAGGTTCCTCGCCACCTCTCGCGCCGACTTGACCGAGACGGGATGTTCCTCGCAAGCGCCTCCGAAGATGACTCCGACCTTCAACCTGCTCATGCTGTTCTCCCGTTCTCGAAGTTCAGGCAGTTGATGAGACTGTTCTCGACGATGTCTCTCAGGGCGTGCTCTGTGTAATAGGCGGAGTGCGGACTGATCAGCACATCCGGCAGGCGCTGTAGCCGCACCAGGGCCTCGTTCTCGAGATGCCTGTTTCGGCAGTCGGCGTAGAAGATCCCTTCCTCGCCTTCGAGGACATCCAGCGCCGCACCGCCCAACCTGCCGCTCTCCAACGCCGACAGCAGGGCCTCGGTATCGAGCAGCGGTCCGCGCCCTGTGTTGACGACGTACGCACCGGTTTTCATCCGCTCGATGCGGTGGCGATCGAGGAGATGGTGCGTGTCTGCGGTGAGCGGGGTATGGAGCGTGACAATGTCGCTCTGCTCGATCAGTTCGTCCAGAGGTACGTGGTCGGCGCTGGCGTGAGCCGGCCTGTCGTGGGCTAGCACGCGGCACCCGAAGCCTCGCAGCCGGTCGATCACTGCTGTGCCGATGCGCCCCGTTCCGACCACGCCCACGGTCAGGTCGCGCAGTTCCTTACCGCGGGTCTCACTCAGTCGATAGTCATGAGAATCGGTGCGACGGATAGTGGATTTCGCGTGCCGCACGGCCATCAGCATCAACATCAACGTGTAGTCGGCCACGCTGTCCGGTGAGTAAGCGACGTTGCCCACCGAGATGCCGACGCGCTCGGCGTACTCCAGGTCGATGTGGTCGTAGCCGATGCTTCTGGTGGAGATGTGTTCCACACCGGCTTTGCCGAGCGCCAGAAGCGTGGAGTTGGTGATCTGGGTCTTGTGGTTCACGCTGATGCATCGGCTGCCGCGCGCCAGTTCAGCATTGGTTTCACAGACGGCCGACTCGACGATCGTTGGCGATACACCGAGGCGGGCCCCCATCTCGCGGAACACGGCGGCTTCGTCCTGGCTGCACCCGAAGACCGTGAGCCCCGCCGTTGGGATGGCCGAGGGGGACGGCTCGGCCATCGCTCGGGCGCGACGGTCCGCGATCGCTCCACTATGGATCAAACCCAGTTCGCTGCAGGCCATGCCTCAAGTCAAGACAGCGCGGTGTTGCCAGCACGTATGCGATTTTCGATATGCGGACGATATGCCGCTCAAGCTGCCGAGTTGCGTGAGCGCAGCGGCGATCTCGTCGAGGCGCGCCGCGCGGGAGGCCTTGACGAGCACTACGTCGAGCGACCAGACAGGCTGCCTGGCAGCTGGGGCGACCGCGAATGGTTCTGACCATCGCACCAACAAGCTTGGAGGTCACGCGCTGCATCCCGGCCCGTCTCCGTCAGGTTTGAGCCGGTTCGTCGTTTACGGAGCCACTTCATCGCGACCCCGCAGTGCCCGCTGTAACCGCCATTCGGGCCCGGGGCCGCCGACAACTGCCGGTAACGACCAACCCTCCGACAGGAGACCGCTGATCAGAGGCAAGACCTTCTGCACGGCACCTTGCCGGAGACATGAACGCACACCAACGACGTACCCTCATAGCCGACTCACACCTGAGCCGTGGCCGACGAGCTGATCAGCGAGGCCGACAACCCCGCCAAAAAGGTGCCCAAGCCGCGCCGCTTGCCCACCACGCGCCGCGGGCTGCCGGACTCCCGGCTCGAGGAGATCAACCACGTCGCCGCCACCACCGGTTACGATCCCGTGCTCGACAGCCTCATCCTCCGGCTGCACACCGAAACAGCCTGCCGCCGAGGCGGAGCACTGGCCCTCACACCCCGGGACCTGGACCCCGACCTCTGCCTGATCATGCTCCACGAGAAAGGCGAGACCGTCCGCTGGCAACCAGTCTCCCCCACCCTCATGACCCATCTCCGCGAACACGCCGAACAACGCGGCGCCGCCACATCAGGTGGGCAACTCCTCCGCTACACCAACGGAAACCCCATCACCAAGCGACGCTACGACCACCTCTGGACCCGACTCGGCAAACACCTCCCCTGGGTCGCCACCCAGCAGATCAGCATCCACTGGCTTCGCCACACCACCCTGAAATGGGTCGAACGTAACTTCGGCTACGCCGTGGCCCGCGCCTACGCCGGCCACACCGACAACAACAACGGCGACGGCGGAAGCACCACCACCTGCACCCGAGCCGACATCCGCGAAATCGCCGCCGCCCTCGCCGCCCTCACCGGAGAACCCCACCCACTAACGGGCTAGAACCCAATAATCCGTGAAACGTCCAACTCGGGAGGCCTGGCACCCAGCCAGGTCTCCCGTTTCTACTGGCGGCACCCGACACCACATTGCTCGTGGCCGGATCACCAGGACGATCACTCACTCCTCGAATATCCCAACCTCGCGCCCTACAGAAACCACGAATCAGACGATCCGCCCCGGCCCGTCAACCGGTGGGCACCGCGCCCGACGGTGGTTCAGGAATGAGTGAGCAATGGCCAGCGCACCGGGCCCATGACTCCGGCTCCGGACTTCGACCACGGCCAGGCCCGGCTGCGCCGCGTCCTGGAGACTGGCCGTGGCGTCCCACCGGCCAAACACCACCGCGGGCAACCCGTGGCCCAGGTCACGGACAGCGCGGCCGAATCAGACGCTTGCTCCTCTTTCTCGCTACGTGGGCTGCTCCGGTTCGATGCCGGCGTGTTCCGAAGGCGTGAGAGGACGGGACGGCCGCAAGCCAGTTGCGGCCATGAATCGAATCTGCCCCTGGTGACTGACTGGGAACCAGGCAGAGCTGCCGTCAAAGTCAAACGCGGGACCGTCGGCACCGCCATTGCCCAGGGGCCAGCCACCAGGATGGGTTCAAAACCTCCGAGCTGGCCCACGGGAGCGGTATCAGCGTGGGGAGACGTATGGATGGTTACACCGTCGCCTCGTGCCTCATACCAGTATGGCCATGGCGGTAGATGCTCATGTCCAGGGTCGTGCCACACCAGCTCGCCTCAGCGGCCCTCCTCGCCGAGCGGGCGGTAGCCGAGTTCGCGCACTGTCCATCCAATCGGCCAAACCGAACGACTGAAAGGACGTAAGGCGTACGAAGAGCACATCCCCCGGCTCTGACGAGTGGAGAAAGCAGACAAGATCGATTGGATATTTGTTCGCGCACGACAATGGGCACGGCCCAAGCCTCGGCCATCCTCGGTATGGAGCGGTTGCGTCGAATCACGGGAGGGCTGGTCATGGTCGGCGATATCGAAAACACCCGTCGTGGTCCGCGGATCGCGTTCGTGACCGGCGCACGCCCGGCCAACCATGCGACCAACTGGTTCAAACAGGCGCGCAACCGGCGGTGACCGCCCCTCTCGGCCGATACAGCACCGCGGCTCCTTGGTAATACGCAGTCTGCGTATTACCAAGATCAGCGAGCCCTGAACGGACCGCCGGTTCCGGCACTGCGCGCCTGCACGCGCTACCGCACCGAGACATGTTCCGGCTTCATCCGCGTCGCGGAAGGTTGATCAACGAAGGGGACGCGGGCTGCGATGCACGCGCCGCCACGCACCCGGGACATCGCTGATCAACACCTTCCTCGATCGGGCAAGTCACCGCCACCTCTCTAACCGTCGAACGCATTTCGACGGTTAGAGATCCGCGACCAAACCAATCGATCGACACAGAGGAATACCATGACCACTACTCAACGCCGCTGGTTGACCCAGGATGCTTACGACCGGCTGCGGGACGAGCTCGTAGAACTGCTCGCCCACCGTTCCGCTGGTGCTGAACGTGGCGATGGCACGGTCGACAGCGAGTCCGGCCAGTTCGTGGATGAGGGGCGTCGGCGCGGCCGCATCCGCCAGATCCAGGGGTTGCTGTACAACGCGGTGGTCGGTCAAGCACCACCGGACGACGGGGTCGCCGAGCCCGGCATGGTCCTCACCGTCCGCTTCGACGACGGCGAGACCGAAACGTTCCTGCTCGGTGCGCGTGATGGAGCCGACCTCGACGGGCTTGCGGTCTACTCGCCCGAGTCACCCCTCGGGGCCGCCCTGTCTGGGGCCAGACAGGGCGAGCAACGGACGTACAGCGTTCCCAACGGTGGGACGGTGCAAGTAACGCTCCTGCGGGCGGTACCCCACGGGCACCACCGTCCGTAGACGCCCGAAAAACAGCACGGGACCGCGCCACCGACACATGACGGGCGGCCGTGGTCCTGGGGGGTGGCGTCGCAGGCGTGACGCATGAACAGCGCGTCGCCGTCACGGTCATCCGCTCGTCCGTGTCCAGATGTGAACCGTCGACTCAACACAAGGGGTGCGCCGTGCACGCGGGTACGTTCTCGATCGCTGCCTACGACGTAGTCGCTGGGTGCGCAGGTGTCGCGGTCAGTAGCCGGATACCTTCGATTGGGGCGTTGTCGGGGTTCGCCCGCGCCGCTTCCGGGGCTATCGCGACCCAGGCGTTGATCAACCCGTTGCTCGGGATCGACGGCTTGGAGCTGCTTCGGACGCATTCTGCCGACGAGACGTTGCGCAGACTTCTCGCTTCGGATCCCGGAGCGGATTCCCGACAAGTGGCTATTGTGGACAAATATGGTCGTTCTGCTGCCCACACCGGTCCGGAAACGCATCCGTGGAGCGGTCACAGAGCAGCGCCGGGTTACGCGGTGGCGGGAAACATGCTCGTCGATATGCGAACGGTTGACGCCATGGCCGAGCAGTTCGAAGCCACTGCGGACAAACCACTTCACGAACGATTGCTCTTGTCGCTTGAAGCGGGCCAGCAAGCCGGCGGGGACAGGCGCGGAAAGCAAAGCGCAGCGTTATACGTGAACAACGGAGAACCTTACCCGTACCTGGACCTGCGCGTGGACGATCACCCCGAACCGGTGACCGAGCTCCGGAGGATCTACGAGGTCGCGAAACGAGAGCTGCTGCCGTTCGTCGAAGCGCTCCCGACCAGGAAGAACCCGCAGGGCAGGTTCGACGAATTGCTCGAAATCTCGGAACGATAACTTTCCGCGCAGGCTTGGTTGCCACCCGGTGACCTCGCCCCGGCGCAGGCCTACCCGGGCCAGCAGCAGCACGATCAGCCGGTTGCGAGCCGAGCGGCACGCTGTGAACAGCGCGACGCCCTCCTCGTCGCTGGCCCGGTCCACCGCGGTCTCCGGCTCGCTACGAAAAGACTCCTGCTGGAGATGCCAGCAGGAGTCTTGGTATCCATTGCTACCGCACCCTTAGTACGGCAACGACAGGTTGTAATCTTGGATTGGTTCTGGTAGTTGATCTTGTTGTGTTGGCGGAGATGGTGGCTGAGTGGTCGGCGAGCTTTGAGG